>NZ_JABBYO010000011.1 GCF_012958305.1 Tautonia rosea
TCAGGTGATTCTGGCCGAAATCGACGTCCTTGACCCGCAGGCGGAGGCCCTCCAGCAGGCGGAGCCCGGCGCCATAGAGCAGGCTGGCGATGAGCCATTTCTCGGCGGTGAGGAGGTCGAGGACCGCCTTGACCTCCTCTCGGGTTAGGACGACGGGGAGGCGATCGGGCCTCCGGGCGCGGACGACCTCGCCGAACTCGCCGAGGGGCCGGTCGAGCACCTCCTGGTCCAGGAACAGCAGGGCCGCCATCGCCTGGTTCTGGGTCGAGGCCGCCACCTTCCGCTCGACGGCCAGGAATGTGAGGAAGGCGTTGACCTCGGCTTCGCCGAGCTCGACCGGGTGCCTCGTGCCGTGGAAGTGGATGAACTGCCGGATCCCGTTGACGTACGCATCCTCGGTCCGGATGCTGGAGTGACGGACCCGGATCGCCTCGCGGACCTGATCGAGCAACCTGGGCATGGTCGTCGTTTCCCGTTCGTTCGGCGTGTGCTCCCCGAGACTCGGGGGCGATTGCACGGACGAACAGACGGTGATTTCCAGATCCGAGTGCCCGGCGGATCACATGGGGCGTGGGGGTGTTTGGAATCGATCCCAAACGTGGGAGCCGCACGATGTCGACCGAAGCCGCCCCGCGATCGGAGAAGCAGATGGCCCTGGAGGCCCTCCGCCAGATGCCTGAGGCGGCGACGCTCGAACAGATGAGCGAGGAACTGGCCATCCTGGCCGCGATCCGTCGCGGTGAGGAAGCTGTCGACGCGGGTCGGGTGCTCACCCACAAGGAGGTCACGCGGAGGTCGGCCTCATGGATTCCGAGACAAACCGGGGAAGCAAGGTGATGCCCATCGAACTGACCGAGCAGCAGCAACGAACCCTCGACGGGGCGGACGAGACCCCTCCTCGGGTGGTCGATCCGAGGACGAACCGGGCGTACGTCCTGATTCCCGAGGGGGATTACGAGGACTTGCGCGAGCTGCTCGAAGACGATCGCCGGCAACGAGCCATTCGCAAGGTGGCGCTACGCAATGCGGCCGGACGGATGGACGAGCAACCGTGATCAGACCCGGCGAAGTCTACGTGGCCGACTTCGACGAGGCGGGTCCTCATCCGGTCATCGTCATCTCCCGAGCCGAGTTGAACCGCGGCCGGTACGTGCTGGCCGTCGTTTGCACCTCGGCCCGGTTCGCGGTGCGAAGCACCCTGCCCTCTTGCGTCGCCCTCCGTGCGGGGCAGTTCGGGTTTACGACCGATTGCGTGGCCCAGTGCGAGAATCTGCTCTCGATCGAGACGACGCAGCTCGACCTCGATTCCGGGCCGATCGGCCTGCTCGACGATCTGACGATGCGAGACGTGATCAAGGCGATCGGGTACGTGATGGATTCCGACTGCGAGCCCCTCTGATCGCGACCCGAGCGCTGCCCTTGCCCCCTCGATCACTCGCGCACCGGCCACCCGTTGCGAACGCGAGGCCCGGGCACGTTTGCCCGATCTGTTACGTCCACGTTTCCCGGGGATTTCGCTTGCAAGCCCCAAATCATTTCGGCATGATCGGGATGTGAAATGGAACTATGTGGACGAATGGGCGTGTTACAACACGGACATTCGTCCGTCTACAACAGGTTAGGCGGCGGAAGGCTTCCAATCAAACCGCGAAGCGAATATCACGCAGAGGCCGACGAAGTACCGTCCGGGCTTTACTTTCGCCAACTAGTCCAACGAGGGTTTCCGTCCGTGGACTGGCAATTTCTGCTCGGCTTATCGACCGCAATCGGTGCCATCGCGGGTTGGTTCGTCCTTCACATTCTCGAAGGGCGACGTCATCGCGAGAACAGGCGACGCGAGTTGATCACCCAGTTACTGATCGAGGCTTACCGTCGCCTGGAAGGCTGCGTCGAGCGATCAAATCCGCTCGATTTGGAGTCAGCGATAGCTGACATTCAGTTGTTCGGCTCTCGTCGGCAAGTCGAGTTGGCTCAAGCATTCGCGGTTCAGTTTGCAAACGAGGGTAGTGCGATCCTCGATAACGTCCTCGTCTCGCTCCGCGATGATCTGCATCGAGAACTTCGTCTAGAGGCGGTGCCACGGACTTTGATGTACTTTCGTATACACGAAACACAAGGAGACGCCTAACCGCTCTCATGGCCAATTTTGTCAAGAGCGTACCTTCGACGGCGGTGGCAGGTGAAGGGTTCCTGACCGGGTTCGGGGTGAGGCTCGGCGTGACGGATCGGCTCGGGACGCGGTCGGCGCGGGAAGGGTCGGGTGGATGAGTCGCGATGCGAAGGGGCATCGGCTCGCAAACCGCGCTCGGGGGTCGGCACGAGGGGGACGATCGGCGTCGTCGGCTCGTGGTGGGGGGTCGAGGGAACGGGGTCCCGGCGAGCGTCCACGCCCCAGGCACTCCTCCGCGGCCCGCCGGCCGGCCGTTCATCGCGTTGGGCTCACGTGTGAAAACGTTTCCGGTTAGGAAATGGCTTGGCGGCGGGGCCGATGGGCTCCCGATCGGCGAGGCGGCCGATCGGGGGTGGTTCGGGTCGGGGCGGGTCGATACGGAGGTCCCGCCGGGGCCGGGGCGAGCCGGCCGGACTCTTCGCGGCGAGGTCGGGGCGCGGCGGCGTGGCGGGAGGCGGTCGCGAGGTGCTGATGTCTGGGTGCCACTGGCTCTGCCAGTGCACCCCGTCCGATCGGCACTGGCAGAGCCAGTGGCACCCAGCGGGGGAGCGAGGATCGGAAGCATGAGAAATACGATGATCTTCTGATGCATCCAAAGAATAAGAAGGAATCCCGACGAGGAGCTGGGGCAAAGCGAGTCTTCAAGCGTGCCCCGGATGAAACGGCCTCCGACACCGGGGCACGCGACGCTTTGCGCCCGGCCACCCGTCAGTGAGGCAACCGGCGACGGTGCAGGCCTCGAAGACGACCAGGTCGGGGCGGATGCGGTCGAGGGCCTTCCTCAAGGCCTCGGGGTTGGTGGGGAGGGTGGCGAAGGTCGCTTCAGTGGTTTCGGAGTCGGAGACGCAGGTGACGCTCTTGAACTTGCCGAGGTCGATGCCGATGATGGAGGCCCTGGTCGTGGGGCTCCTCGGTGCGGTGCCTGGGGAGTTCGTTTGCCACCTCAAGGTGACCCCTCGGCTGACATGGATTCTTGAGGCGGCAAAGAGCTTGCTGCGAACCGATGTCACTCCCTGTCTTCCGACTCTATCGGGGCGGAGTGCTGCTCGGCACGATCGACCTCGCCGGCGGGGCAAGCGATTTCCCTTGGAGTGGAGGGACGTTCCTCTCGGAGCCGGAGTTCGAGTCGGTGCGGGGCCTCTTCACCGAGGAGCTCGCCCAGTTCGAGCGGGACCCGGGCGAGCCATGGGAGCGGCTCTACGCCGAGATCGTTCGGCCCGGGCTTTGGCTGGAACAGGTCGGGAGCGGGGTGACCCACCACCAGGTTCTCATCCATATCGACGGCGATCGGGCCTGGTTCAGGATCATCGTCGAACCCGGTGAGGCATGGAGGCGGATCGCCTTGAGGTGATCGGCTGGGTGGCACTGGCGGGCGATGAGTGCCAATGTTTGGATGCCACTGGCTCTGCCAGAACCGGGCCCGACCGGAGCACTGGCAGAGCCAGTGGCACCCGAACTGAAGGGGCGAGGGTTCACCCGCGGTTGCCGCGGACCTCGCCCGCAGCGGTGTGTCGTCATTCAATCCAAGGGAGTCTCGGCGGCCGGGTCCGCTGAACCTTTGCGTGAGCCGACAGAGGTGTGGGCCGGCAGGTGGCCGGGGCAAATCGAGTCTTCGAGCGTGCCCCGTCGCGACGACTCCGGGCTGCGGTCGCGGGTCCCGGGGGAGGATCTCGAGGAGGGGAGGACACATGGCGCGTGCCCGAAGACCGCGACAACCGGCCGACATGATGGACCCGTACGAGAGGGTGATGGAGGCCCGCCGCACCGGGAGGGAGAAGGCCCGCGCCCGGCGCCCGGCCGACGAGAAGGTACTGCGCGAGGTCGCGACGAAGTTTCGCCGCGCCATGGAAGGGCTCCGCGGCGAGGAACACTGGGACGACTTCAAGTGGCTGAACGGCTTCCCCCGAAGCTGCTGCGTCATCACGAGCCGTCTTCTCGGCAGGTATCTGCACGAGGCGGGGTTCCTGGGCGTGGAGGGCCGGAGCGGGGAGAACCTCTCCCCCTGGATTGTGCGGGACGAGATTTACCACCATACCTGGATTGAGGTTCAGGGGATCATCGTCGACCTTACCGCCGACCAATTCAAGGTCATCCGCCGGTCCGGAGGGGGCACTTCGCGTCCTCCGGGAGTCATCGTGACGACCAATCGAATCTTCCACGATGAGTTTCTTTGTTCGCCCAAGAAGGAGCTGACTGAGTGCTGGTGCGAGCCGCAGCGGAAGGAGTGGGCTGAGGCGGGATGGCCTCAGTTATACGAGAGAGTTGTCGCAAAGCTCCGATAGGGGGGCAGGGAGCCGGGGCAACGTCTTCGTGCCCCGATCCGCTCGGCACTGGTCGAGCCGCCTCACGACTCTTATGGCCTCTTGATGTCAAGGGGGCACGTCGACGGGGAGCGGCGGGGGTGAGGATGAACCCGTTGGCCGTCCCCGGCTCGGCCGGCCGCGGAGGACAGCGAGGAGCCTCCGGGATCGTCCGGCAACGGGGGGACAGGACGGGAGGATGCCCCGTTCATGAGAAGTTTACGGGCGAGCGAGGGTGACAGCGAGTATCATCGTGCCCGGAAATTCGAATTCTTCGCAGGTTTGGAGGCTCACATGCTTATTTCGCGTGCTCGGGGTGATTCGGCGGAGTCGGTGGCAACTGGGATGACCCGTCGCGGTGTCTTCCGGGCGGCGGCCGGGGCGGCGGGAGGGGCGGTGCTGCTGGGGTCGGCAGCGGAGGCGGCCACCCCGAAGGGTCGGCGCGTGCTGAGGCTGGCACATCTGACGGATATCCATATTACACCCGAGCGGAATGCCGAGGCGGGGTTTGCAGCCTGCTTGGAGCATGTGCAAGGGCTGGATGATGCGCCGGAGCTCATCCTGTTCGGGGGTGATTGCATCATGGATGCCTTCGCGCAGGATCCGGAGACGGTGTCGAAGCAGTGGAACCTGTGGCATCGGCGGCTGGAGCAGGATTGCTCGTTGCCGGTTGAGTCGTGCATCGGCAATCACGACGTTTGGGGGTGGAGAGGAGGAGGGTTCGAGCCGTCGACCGACGGCAGTTGTCCGGGGAAGCGCTCGGCGGTTGAGGAGCTGGGGCTACCGGGGCGCTACCGGGCGTTTGAGAAGGCCGGTTGGAAGTTTGTGGTGCTCGACAGCACGTATCCCGGGGCCGAGCCGGGCACGTACACGGCCAAGATCGACGAGGAACAATTCGACTGGCTGGTGAAGGAACTGGAAGCGACCCCGGCCTCGACGCCGATCCTGGTGCTTTCGCATATTCCGATCATGGCCGCGTGCCCGTTTCTCGATGGAGACAATGAACAGAGCGGCAACTGGCAGGTGCCCGGTGCGTGGATGCACATCGACGCCCGCAGGCTGACGGCGCTGTTTCACGAGCGAGGGAACGTGCGGGCCTGCCTGAGCGGACATATCCACCTGGCCGACAGGGTCGATTACCTGGGCACGACGTATTCCTGCAACGGGGCCGTCTGCGGCGGGTGGTGGAAAGGACCGTACCAGCAGTTCGGCCCGGCCTACGCGGTCGTCGAGCTGTACGACGACGGATCGTCCGAATGCCGCATGATTTCCTATGGATGGGACAGCCAGGGGTGATTGGTGGTCGATCGGGTGTGCGCTCCGGGACTGTCGCGGTTTCGGGAGGAGCCCGGAGCGGTGATGCCCCGGAGCGGCCGATGCTGGCAGAGTGCTTTCGCGGCCGTTAGGATCGAGGCGAGCGAATCCTCTCGGCCGGGGACCTCACGTTCCGGGCCATGTGATCGGGTCACTCGAACCAAAGAAAAAGGGTGAGGCCAATGACCTCCAAGCAAGGGCTTTCGCGTCGGGGATTTGTCGGGTCGGTGGGCGTTGCAGCGGGAGCCGCAACGTTTGGGATCAGGACGTCGGGGGCGAGCCCGGCGCAGGATCGGGTGCGGCTGGGCCTGATCGGCGCGGGGAGCCGAGGGAACCAACTGCTCAGCGAGTTTTTGAAGCGGGATCAGGTGCAGTTCGTGGCCGTGGCCGACGTGGATGACACGCACGCGAACGAGACGGCCGAGCGGATTCACCGAGAGAAAGGGGGCGAGCGGCCGGAGTCGATGCGCGACTACCGCAAGATGCTCGACCGGGACGACCTGGACGCGGTGGTGATCGCGACGCCGGACCACTGGCATGCGCACCCGACGATTCACGCCTGCCAGGCGGGCAAGGATGTTTATGTTGAGAAACCTTTGGCCCATAATGTGGTCGAAGGCCAGGCGATGTTCAAGGCGGCGCGGAAGTATGAGCGGGTAGTGGGAGTCGGCACGCAGCAGCGATCGAGCGAGAACTTCCGCAAGGCGGTCGAGTCGATTCGAGAGGGGAAGATTGGGCGGGTCCACTGGATCCAGACCTGGAACTTCGAGAACATCAGCCCGTTCGGCATGGGAGTCACCCCGGACAGTGAGCCGCCGTCGCACATCGATTACGACGCCTGGCTGGGGCCGGCGCCGTTGCGACCGTTCAACATCAACCGCTATCACCTCTTGTTCCGCTGGTTCTTCGACTATGCCGGCGGCATGATGAGTGACTGGGGTGTGCATTTGAATGATATCGCCTTGTGGGCTCTTGATCAAAAAGGGCCGACGACGGTGAACACAACCGGCGGGATCTGGACGGTGAAGGATGACCGCGACACGCCGGACACGATGCAGGTGGTGTATGAGTTCCCGGGCGATTGCGTGTTGACGTACTCGATGCGCAAGGGGAACGGCTACCCGATGAACGGGCACGGCTACGGGATCTTGTTCTGCGGAACCGACGGGACCTTGTTCATCGACCGATCGGGACATGAGATTTTCCCCGATCGGATGGCCGAGCCTTATGGCATCAAGCTGATCAAGGGAGAAGTGCCCACGCGGTCGATTCCCACGCAGGCCGAACAATTCAAGGCCCAGGACGACGGCCTTCCCGATCACGTGACCGACTGGCTCGATTGCCTGAAGACCCGAGGGCGGCCGATCTGCGATGTCGAGGTCACGCACTGGTCGACCAACACGACGCACCTGGGGAACATCTCGTACCTGCTTGGCCGGAAGCTGACGTGGGACTCCGAGACCGAGACCTTCCCCGGCGACGACGAGGCGAACCGGTTGCTCTCAAGGCCGTATCGGACCGGGTATGAGCTGCCGGAGGTCTGAGCGGAACGGGTTGTCTTGATCCCCTCTCCCCCGTTTGCGGGGGAGAGGCACACTCTAACAATTGCTTTTAAAGACGTTTGTCTCCTCTTCGTTCGCCTGGTATTCAGGGAGCCCACGCGATGGCGCACCGTTTTGATCGTCGGCAGTTTTTCCGATCGACGTCGGCCGCGGCGGCCGGGTTTTTGATTTTGAGCAAGGATGAGCGGGTAGCGTTCGGGAGGTCGCCGAACGATCGGGTGGCGATCGCGTGCATCGGGGTGGGAGGAAAGGGGAGGAGCGATACGGATCACGCGGCGAGCTGCGGGCAGGTGGTGGCGCTGTGTGATATTGATGATCAGCGTTTGACGCAGAAGGCGGAGCAGTACCCGGAGGCGAAAACGTTTCACGACTTCCGGGAATTGCTGGACACGCTCGACGATCGGGTGGATGCGGTGGTCGTGAGCACGGCCGATCATACGCACGCGGTCATCGCGATGGCGGCGATGAAGCGAGGCAAGCATGTGTATTGTCAGAAGCCGCTGGCGCATTCACCGTTTGAAGCGAGGATGATGAAGGAGGCGGCGCAACGCTACGGCGTGGCGACGCAGATGGGCAATCAAGGGACGGCGTCGAACGGGTTCCGGACGGGGGTCGAGCTGATCCGAGCAGGGGTGATTGGGCCGGTGAAGGAGGTGCATGTCTGGACGAATCGGCCGTTCAAGTACTGGAAGCAGGCGCCCGACATCGTGGCAAGGCCGACCGAAACGCCGCCGATTCCCGATCATGTGAAGTGGGATTTGTTCCTTGGCCCCGCGCCGGAGCGGCCGTATCACCCGGTCTATCACCCGCACGACTGGCGAGGGTGGTGGGACTTCGGCACCGGGTCGCTCGGTGACATGGCCTGCCATACAGCGAATCTGCCGTTCATGGGGTTGAACCTGGGCTATCCGACGCGGTTCTCGGCCGAGAGCGGGGAGATCAACCCGGAAACGTACCCGGCCTGGGCGACGATTACCTATGAATTCCCGGCGCGGGGGGACTTGCCGCCGGTGAAATTGACCTGGTACGAGGGGGCGAAGAACGGCGAGCGGAACCTGCCCGATCCGGCCTTGTTCCAGGGGAGAGAGGCGGTCGATAGCGGCTCGCTCTTGATTGGCGAGCGCGGGTCGTTGTACTCGCCGAGCGATTACGGGATGGATCAGGTCTTGTTGCCGGCCGATCGCTTCTCGGGCTTCTCGCCGCCGGAGCAGACGCTGGAACGGCTCGGCGGCGAGGACGAGCGGGACCTGAACGCCAAGCGGGAATGGGTTCGGGCGATCGAAGGAGGCCCTGCGCCGCTGGGGAACTTCGATTACGCGGCGGTGTTGACCGAGTCGATGCTGCTGGGGAACGTGGCGGTGCGGCTGGGCAAGGCGATTGATTACGACGCGAAGTCGATGAGCGTGGCCGACCTTCCCGAAGCGGCGGCGCTCATCAAGACGCCGTACCGGCAAGGCTGGACGCTCTGAGTCTCAGGAAGGACCGATCCCACGCCCGAGGCGAAACGAGGCGAACGGGTCTCCCTGGGGCGTTGGATTTGTTTAGAATGAGTTTGAACACGGTGGGGCCGATCGCGGGCATGGAGTCATGCGTGCGATCGGTTCTTCGGTGTGCCTGCGGCGGCGTCTTGAGGCGCGGCCGGTTGGTCTGATCCCGCCTTCTCCGCCCGACTCGTTGGACTCGACCCTACCCCGGAGATCGACTGCATGCCCCTTCCGAAGACACCCATGCTCCGACGGAACCTGGTGCTTGGGCTTGTAATGGCGCTTGCCGTTGCCGCCCGCCCCGCCTCGGCTGCCCTGCCCGCCGACGACACCCTGCCGGAACTGTACACCGAGGTCGCCTTCCCGAACCTGACGTTCGATCGGCCGGTCGTGCTGGCGTATCCGAACGATGAGCACAACTTGCTGTTCGTCGTCGAGCAGCACAATGCCCAGATTTATTCGTTTCCGAACGACTTACAGACGGATGATAAGCAGTTGTTCCTCGACCTGCCGCAGACGATCGGCAAGGACAACGAGGAAGGGTTGCTCGGCTTGGCCTTCCATCCGAAGTATGCCGAGAACGGGCAGTTTTATGTCTATTACTCGGCCACGAACCCGAGGCGTTCGGTCGTCTCGCGGTTCAACGTGTCGAAGGACGACCCGCGCAAGGCGGACCCGAACAGCGAGCAGGTGATCTGGGTCTCGGCCGATCAGCCGTACGGCAATCACAACGGCGGCTGCATCGAGTTTGGGCCGGATGGTTACTTGTACATTTCGCTCGGTGACGGGGGGGCGGCCGACGACCCGTTGAGCACCGGTCAGAACCCGACGGACTGGTTCGGCTCGATCTTGCGGATCGACGTGGACACTCCCGAAGGGGGCAAGGCCTACGGGATTCCGAGCGACAACCCGGCGAAGCGCGACCCGAAGTTTTCTCACTGGGCTCCGGAGGTTTACGCGATCGGGATTCGAAATATCTGGAAGTTCACCTTTGATCGGGAGACCGGCGACCTGTGGGCCGGAGACGTTGGTCAGAACAAGTGGGAAGAGGTGATCAAGGTCGTCAACGCGGGCAACTACGGCTGGAACGTGTACGAAGGGTTCCATCCGTTCAAGATTCGGGGGAACCGGGTTGAGCGGTCGTCGCCGGTCTTGCCGCCGATTGTCGAGTATCCGCACCCGGACGTGCCGGCGGCGCAGCGTCGAGGGCGGAACGACGTGGGAAAGAGCATCACCGGCGGCTACGTTTACCGAGGGGATCGGATCCCGGAGCTGCAAGGGGTGTACGTGTATGGTGACTTCGAGACGTTCCGCATCTGGGGCGTGAAGGTTGATGAGCACGACGAGGTGATCGCCACGGGAGAGCTGATCGACCTTGACTCGCCTCGCCAGGCAAAGATCAACATTGCCGGCTTTGGAGAGGATTCGAGCGGCGAGCTTTACATCCTCGGGTTCGACGGGCGAATCCACCATCTCGTCCCTCGCCGCTGAGGTGGGGAAAAGGTGGGAGGAGCCTCGGGGTCGATGGGGACGATGACCATACCGACCCCGTCGATCCGGCCCGAGTCGTCCAGCTCTCGAATGCGCAAGGCAACCGGCCCGAAGGGCACGAGGCAACCGACCTCGGGCCGCTTCGGGCCGAGTCGTTCCATGATCGCCTGTTCGAGTGTCGCTTCGGGCGGGGCGTGGAGACTGAAGCCGTAGCAGGCTTCCAGATCGCCAACCCGGCTGGTGGCTCGAAGCGGGAATTCGACATCGCGAGGCAGGGCCTCGCCCGGTGCACCCTGGGCGAAGACCCGATCGACGAGGGGTCGGGTGCCGGGACCGAGGACGACAATGACGTGATCGCCGGGCAAGATGCGGGTGCTTCCCTTGGGAGGGATGACGCGGTCGCCGCGGGCGATCAGGGCGATGACGGCTCCCTCGGGCAGGGCCAGCTCACGGACCATCTTGCTGGCAGCCCGGGAGTCGAGGTTGAGGTAATAGTCGACGATGTCGCCATCGACGTGGCGGAGTGAGGTCAGTTCCAACGTCACCGGGGCGGAGGGTTCCGGAGGCCGTTGCAGGCCGAGCTTGCGCGCGAGGATCGGCAGAGTCCAGCCCTGGAAGAGCGCCGAGACGAGCACGACGAAGAAGACGACGTCGAAGATCCGGTTGGCATTGGCGATTTGAAAGAGGAACGGGAAGGTGGCGAGGGTGATCGGCACGGCCCCCTTCAACCCTCCCCAGGAGAGGAAGATCAACTCTCGCCAGGTGAAGCGGAAGGGCAAGAGCGTGAGGCCGACCGCGACCGGCCGGGCCACAAACACCAGGACTGCCGCCAGCAGCAGGCCCTGAGGGGCCACGTCGACCAGGCGGCTGGGGAAGCTCAAGAGCCCGAGCACCACGAACATGACGATCTGAGCCAGCCAGGCCCCGGCGTCGTGGAAGAGGAAGATCCCTCGCTTGAACACGAGTCGACTATTGCCGAGGACGATTCCGGCGAGGTAGACCGCGAGGAAACCGCTGCCGTCGAACGCGACGGTCAGCCCGTAGGCAAGCATGCCGACGGCCGTGGCCAGCACGGGGTACAGCCCGGCCGATTCGAGGCGGATGCGGTTAATGAGCTGAACCCCGAGGAAGCCCACGCCAAGACCGATGACCGTGCCGCCGATTGCCTGAGTGGCAAACAGGCCGAGCAGTTCTGGCCCGAACGCCAGGTCGCCGCGAATCACGCCGATCAGGCCGATCGTCAGGAAAATCGCCATCGGGTCGTTCGATCCGCTCTCGACCTCCAGGGTCGACGACAGGCGGCCGGGCAGCCGAATGCCCCCCGATCGTAAGACCGCGAAGACGGCCGCCGCGTCGGTCGATCCGACGATGCTGCCCAGCAGCATGCCATCGATCAGCTTCAGGCCGAGCACCCAGGCCGCGGCAGCCCCCATGATGGCCGACGTGAGCAAGACCCCCAGCGTCGCCAGGGCCGACGCCGGTTTCCAGGCCGTCTGGAAGGCCGACAGCGGCGTACTCAATCCGCCATCGAACAGGATGAGGGTCAACGCCAGCGTTCCGACGCCGTAGGCCAGCTCGTAGTCCTCGAAGTTGATCCCACCGATCCCCTCCGACCCGGCCAGCATTCCCAGGATCAGGAACAAGACGAGCACGGGAATGCCCGCCCGCGCCGAGAACTTGCTCGACGCGATGCCGAGCAGGATCAGAACGCTCGCAATCAGAATCAACGCTTCGGCGGGAAACATGCAGGAGGACTCTCCGGTTTCGAAGGCGTGCGGGGCGATGCGGTCGGTCGAACGGATGCGGGCACCCTCGTCTGGCCTGGCGGCCATCCACTCTCTCGCGAGGCGGGGGAGAGGGTTGAGGGGAGGGGTCTGGGTTCGGATCGCAAGGCGTGGCGTCCGCGTCACAGACCCCCTCACCCGGCCTTTGGCAACCCTCTCCCCCGCGAGCGGGGGAGAGGGTTGAGGGTCGGTCTCCCTCTCTCCGCGAGCAGGGGAGAGGACCGGGGGAGAGGGGACCGCGCCTGGAAATCGAGGGCCGCACTAGCTTACCCGGTCGACGACGGGGGGGCGATCGCAACTGGAGCGATCCTGTTCAGCTTCCGGACCGATGGAAGACGGTGGGAGAGGTGGAGAACGTGACCCCGAACAGCCGGTTGTGGAGCATTTGCTCAAGGATCGTCGGATCGCCGAGCATCGTCTCGGCCGGAACGTGATCGAGGTCCGAGACGGGTCGAGACGGATAGGCATGAACAATCGCCAGGCGGTCGATCAACGGAGGGTGAGCGGCGTCGGTCCGGGTCGGCAGATCGCTCAGGACGCGGTGACGCATGGCCGTCATCAGGGGGGCGGGCAATCGCTGCCAGAAGGCGCGGAACGTGGCGTAGAGGTTCGGCACGCCGGGGGCATCGGGATCGTAATGTTCCAGGACTTCACGGAAAATCGGCTGCACGAGGGCGACCTTGACCAGGGCCGAGGCGGTGGCATCGCCCCCGGCCACACCGGCGGCGAAGCGGTCGGCGCGGGCCTCCTGGCCCCGGGCGATCGGGGCGAGCAAGCGGGAACCGACGGCGAAACTGCCACGAGCCCAACCTCGGAGCGGACTGCGCGACGGTTTCCTTGCGTGGTCGAGCGCGCGGCCGAGGGCCTCGACGAACCGGGCCGATCGGGCGGCGTGGGTCGCGTCGCCGCGGGCGAGGTGGGCCAGCTCGTGAGCGAGCACGGCACGCAGCTCGACCCGATTGAGCACCGAGAGCAAGGGCAATCCGATGAGCAAGGCTCGCCCTCGGCGTCCCCAGGCCGTTGCGCCGCAGCACGGGAGATAGGCCAGGCGAATTTGCCCCGGAGGCTTCGCACCGGCACGTCGGGCCAAGGCGGCAACCTCGTCGAACAGCTCGGGGGCATCGGTTCGGCCGAGGACCGGGCCGTGATCGCCGTCGGGATCGCCCGCCTCGGTCATGGGCCGGACGCCGCCGAGGGCCGCCAGCACGTCGGACCAGCCATTGATCCGATCGTCGAGCCAACCACCCAGGACCGGCACAAAGCCGCCGAGCGCGATCAAGCCGGCCGCCCCCAGCGCATTGCCGAGGGGAAAGGCGCGCTCGACGACCTCAAGGGCTAGCCCCCGAAGGTGCAAGCCCAGGCCGCCGATCGTCGCGTCCCGGCCCGGGTCGCCCCCTGCCTCGGCTCGGCTCACCCGTGCTCCTCCGCTCGACCGTGCTTGACAGATGTCCGATTCACGGTTGACCTTCTGGGACAAGTGTCTTAGGATACGAAGACCGGGGAATGCGGGTCAACCCCGGACCGCATCCACCCACCTGCCCGCCCTGCGCGATCGCCCCGCGAGTTGGGGCGTCCCCCCGCGCCGCCGAGGCCCGTTTGTTTGGGATTGAGATCACCCCGCATCTGACCCGCACTGAACCGTGGAAGGTCCCCGAGCAATGGCCAAGCGACCCCCCACCATTCCCGACTCGGAGCTGGATGTCCTGCGAATTCTCTGGGACCGCGGCCAGGCCACGGTTCGAGAGGTGCTCGACGCCTCGAAGGCCGCCGGGCGGCAGTGGACCTATGCGACCGTCGCCACCCTGCTCGACCGTCTGGAGCAGAAAGGGATGGTCAGCAGCGACCGCCGCGAGCTGGCGTTTGTGTACACTCCCAAGATCGCCGCGCAGGACGTGCGCCGCAAGCGGGTTGAGAACCTGGTGGACAAGCTCTACCAGGGAGAGCCGGGCCTGCTCGTGCTTCACCTGCTTCAGCAGCACCGGCTGGCGCCCGAACACGCGGATCAGATCCGCGCCTTGCTCGAACAGGACGACGCCGAAAGCCCAGGCTCGGATCAGGGTTGATTCGGTCCGGGTCTGGGTTCTGGTCGGGTGATTCCCGCCTGCCCGATTGCCGATCGCGTTGCTTGAGGAACGGTTGTGATGCCCCCCACCGACGGATCGAAAGCGAGAGATCCGTGGCTGGCCGCCTTGGTGCTGGCCGCGCTGGCGCTTTCGGGAGCGATGGGAGCGATGCGCGCCTCTCGGCCGTCGAACGGGACGTGCCCGGCACCGGGGATGGAGTGGGGCGGCGTCCGAGTCGGCACGCCGATTGCCCCGCTGGAGGGTCTGGGGGGCGAACGTGCCCGGCCGTCGGCTGGAGAGATCCCCTGAGGCCGGGGCTTCCGTCGCGGCTCGACTTCGGGGATCATGGGACGATCGGAAATGGACCGCGAGCCGTCGATTGACCCTGACGGCCGCGAGACGGATCGACCCGAAGCAAGACCGGCCGACCCCCGGCCGTCGGACGAACGAACCGGGGCATCATGGCGATCGTCATTTGCCAGTGCGGAACGTGGTTGAAGGCACCTGAACCGGGATCGGTCGGGTCGGGCCGATGCCCGACGTGCGGCCGGGTGATCGGCCCCGATGGGACGGTCGGCAGCGATCCGGCCCCCGAGCTGGTTGCGGGGCGTTCGAAGTTCCGATTCCGGGCCCGCCCCCCTGCCCCCTCGTTCCCGAGACGCGGGCAGCCGATCGGTCTGGGAGAGGTTTTGACGTTTCCCTTGCGCGATGGGCCGGGGCTGGTGCTGCTGGTGCTGTTCCCTCCGTTCTTGACGATCATGTCGGTGCCGGTCTTCGACATCGTGATGTTCTTCCGAGACGGGCCGAGGGGGGGATTCAACCCGTTGGCCTTGCTCTTGATTCCGTTCTCGCTGCCGTTGATCATCAGTTTTTCATTTACTGGTGGATACCTTTTGCTCTTTTTCGCCCGGGTGCTGACCGATGGGGCGATGGGCAGAACCGACCACCCGAGGTTCCCGATGTGGGACCGGCACACGATTCTGGAAGGGCTGGGGCGGTGGCTCTGGGCGGGGATCGTCGGGCTGGGGGTGGGGGCGATTCCGGTCTTGGTGTATGCGAAGCTGCGCGGCGAGTTCGGGCCGCTCGACTGGCTGGCAGTGGTTATCCTGATCGGCCTGTCGGCCGGTTACGTGCAAATGGGTCTGGCCGCGGCGATCTTGCACGACAACCTGGCGCTGGCGCATCCGCTGGCGATTGCCCGAGCCATTCGGATCATCGGTCGCGAATATCTGCCATTGTGGTTATTAACCGCATTTGCCTTATTGCTGGCGGTCGGGGTCTGGCGGCTGGTGATGTTCCACGCGCCCAGCCTGACGGCGGCCGCCCTGGGATTATGGGGACTCTGGCTGCTGTTGCTGTATGAGGGGATGGTGATCACTCACCTGCTCGGGCGCATCTGCTATCGCAACGCGATCGGCCTGGGCTGGTTCCGGAGGGAGCCGACCTGGAGTTCCTGGGACCGCTCGGGACGGATCTATTCGAACTCGTGAGGTCAACAGTGCGCTCCTGGAACGCGGATTGCTCACGAGATGGGTGAACATCCTTCCGCCCGATGAATCGTTGGTGTGCCAACGATCCAAGGAGCATCGCTGCCATGCCCCGGAACTCCAAAAACTATACGAAGCCCCAGCTCCGAGCGAAGCTGAAGGACGCGATCAAGCAGTCCGACAAGGGGGGCAAGCCGGGGCAATGGTCGGCCCGCAAGAGCCAACTTCTCGTTCAACGGTACGAGGCCGAGGGGGGCGGCTACACGACCGATCGTAAGGACGAGGCCGCGATCTCGCTCGAACGCTGGACCGAGCAGGACTGGCAAACGATTGACGGCGAGGCCGACGCTCGCACAAAGGGGCGGACGAAACGCTACCTCCCCCGCAAGGTCTGGGAGTCACTCAGCGACGACGAAAAACGAGAGGCCGAGCGGACCAAGACGACGCAGAGCATGAAGGGGAAGCGCCGGGTTCCCTGGACGGACGCAATCAAGCGGGCCTTCGATCGTCTGGAGCAAGACGAGACGAAGGGGACCACCAGGTCAAAACGTCCGACCTCGACCTCGTCCAGCGCTCGATCCCAGGACGGACCGACGCGGAAGGAACTTTACGAGCGCGCACGCGAACTGGATGTTTCCGGCCGTTCTCGGATGACCAAGGCGCAGCTTCAGCGGGCGATCGACGAGGCCGCCGAGGGCTCGTGAGCCGTTGGGCAAGGGGAAGGTCAAGGAGGAGACAGGGCTTCGTTGACCGAGGCTGCGGCCGCGTTCGCGTCGATCTCGAAGGCGGGATCGGCCGCTTCTCGGATTAAGGCCAGGGCGGCGGCGGTGGCGGAGGCGCAGTAGTTGGCATCAACCTTGTCGGGGGTGTCGGCCTTGTCGTGGTAGAAGTCGGCCTCGTCGGCACCGTCGAAGAGACCGACGCAGACGACCCCGTTGGCCTCGAACGGCATGTAATCGCTGCCGTACATGATGCCGGAGACCGGTTCGAGGCCGGCGGCGGCAACGTGCGTTTTGAGCCGATTGGCCCAGGCGAGCGAGGGGGCGTCGTTGGCCGGGGAGCGGAGGCCGGGATCGTGCTCGACGATGAGGGCGCGGCGGGCCTCGTCCATCGGGTGCCCGATCATGTCGAGGTTGATCATCAGGACGATCGCAATGTTTTCGTCTCGGCATGTTTTCGCATACGCCCGAGAGCCGAGAAGCCCCTGTTCCTCGCCGCTGAAGGCGAGGAGGCGGACGGATCGAGCCGGAGGGTCGAGCGCCATGGCTCGGGCGAGTTCCAGCAAGGCGGCGGTGCCGGAGGCGTTGTCGTTGGCTCCGGGGGCCAGGCCCTCGGCATCAGCGATCTGAGCGTTCCTCGAATCGTAATGCGCGCCGACGAGGACGAACTCCTCGGGACGATCGGTCCCTCGGATCGTCGCGACGACGTTATGCCGTGTGCGGGGGCCGATCCGGAAGTCGTGGAGGGTAACCTCGTCGCATCCGACGGCTTGGAAACGGTCGGCGAGCCAATCGGCGGTGTGGACGTTCGTCTCCGAGAGGGAGTGACGCGTGCCGAAGTCGACCAAGGCGTCCACATCGGCCATCAAGCGAGCCGGAGAGACGGTCGCGGGTGGACCGTCTCCGACTGCCAGGGCCGGCTGGCCTGCAGGAAAGCAAAACAGACCACACGCCATCAGCCCGGCCACGACGAAGCGGGTGAACATACCCGACGATGAGGCAACGCTTCGACTCATCCCTCAGACCCGGTTTCGGCCGGAACGCGTCCGAGACCGTCCGTAGCAGACCAGGCCGATCACAGCTCCGGAGGCCGCCATTGCCAGGGTCGAGGGTTCCGGGGCGGTCAAGGCCCCAGCCAAGGAGGTAGGATCGGCATGTACGCTCAACTGGGCGAGACGGCCCTCGCCGCCCCGTGTCCGGATCTCAAAGGTCTTGCCGGTCACGTTCAGGGTAAAGCGTTCCAGAGAGACGAAACGGGCCACGGTGGAACTGTCGCTGACGAGGCTCGTGACGGGATCGTTCTCATCGACCAGGAGGTCGAAGGTGTAGTCGAGGTCTTCCGTACCGCGCCGACGGAAGAAAACCAACTCTGTGAGAGTCACGAGCGTGTCGGAGTGGAAGATGAGGGATTCCCCTGCTTGCAGCCAGCCGCTGCCGCCACCTCGAACGCCGAGGCCGGGATCGCCCAGGTGGAATCGTTGCGGATTGAGCAAATTGCCGGCCAGGTTTCTCCCACCGGCCGCAGCGATGGTGAACGTGGTGTCGCTCACGGTCACGTTCTGGCCGGACACGATGTTCCCGTTGCTGTCTGGAACGAGGCCGACGTTGGGAATGAATGTGGAGTCACCCAGCGTTCGGTTGGCGAACGTGAAGTGCGTGATGAGATCGGCATGAGCAGGTCCGGCGAGCAGGAGCGGGAGCAGAGCCACAAGAAATTTGGGGAATATGCGTTGTTTCATGGCCCTTCTCCTAATCGCTCGTTGTCGGATAACTCCGCGTCCCGAGTTCTTCGACGGATGGCAATAATATCCGGTTCGGTTGATTGCTTTGGTGCGACGACCCCGTCCTTCACCATCGAGTCGAAAGCATGATGCGCCTGTCTGTACGCCTAGACCGTACCAAGCATTTCTCAATCCGCAATGACTTGTCGGGGAAAGTTGAAATTAATCAACAGACGAACCGCATTCCGTTGATTCATGCGTGAGCCGTCCAACCAAAGGTCTCGCGAGAGGGCATGGTCCCGAATTCCAAGGAATTCGAGGTGGTGGGCTAAGATGCGCTCCCATCGTCAAGCTGATCGGCGATCAGTTCGATGGGGTGGATCGCGTCGATGCCGGCGAGGCCGTGGACCTGGCTGCGGCAGGAGAAACCGGGGGCGGCGAGGAGGGCGGCGGGCTCGTTGCGGGCGGCGGGGAGGAGGACGCGCTCGGCCAGGGCAACACTCACGTCATAATGCCCGCGTTCGTAGCCGAATGAGCCGGCCATGCCGCAGCAGCCGGAATCGAGGGGTTTGACGTCAAGGTCGGGGATGCGTTTGAGGGCGGCGACGGTGTCGGTGGTGCCGACGAGGGCCTTTTGCTGGCAATGGCCGTGGAGCAGGACGCGAGCGTCTCGGGGTCGGAGCGGGAGGTCGGGGACGCGGTCGGGATCGGCGAGGAAGCGGTCGATCATCATCGAGGCATCGGCAACCGTGTGGGCATCGGGGCCGAGGCGGAAATCGCGGTACTCGTCGGTGAGGGTGAGTAGGCAGGAGGGTTCGCAGCCGACGATCGGCACGCCCTGGCGAGCCGCGCCGATGAGCTTCGCCACGTTCTGCTCGGCCCAGCCGCGGGCGAGGCCGAGCAAGCCTTTCGAGATGGCAGGTCGGCCGCAGCAGACGAGGCCGGCAAGTTCGACGGTGTAGCCGCTTGCCTCCAGGACGCGGACGGCGGCGCGGCCGATGGAGGGCTGGTTGTAGGTGGTGAAGCAGTCGTCGAGGAGAATGACGCGGCCTCGGGTGCCGGCCCTCGGGTCGGGCTGGTGGCGGCGGAACCAGCGGCGGAGGTGGTCGCGATCGAAGGCGGGGGCGATCCGGCGGCGGTCGAATCCGGCGACCTTTTCCATGAGCCAGCGGACGGAGGTGCGCTCTCGCATCCAGTTTGAGAGCGGAGCCGTGGCCGATCCCATCGCGTTGAGGCGGTGGATGTGGGCAACCAGGAGGGAGCCGATCGGCACCGTGCGGGACCGGTACTTCTGATGGAGGTACTCCGCCTTGAGTTTGGACATGTCGACGTTCGACGGGCACTCGGTCTTGCATGCTTTGCATTGCAGGCAGAGGTCGAGGGCCTGGTCGAGGTCGGTGCTGACGAGCCCCTCGGCGGGGAGGGTGCCGGACATGACGAGGCGGAGGAGGTTGGCGCGGCCTCGGGTGGAGTGGTCCTCGTCTCGGGTGACCATGTAGCTGGGGCACATGGTGCCGGTGCCGATCTTGCGGCAGGCACCGACACCGGAACACATCTCGACGGCTCGGGCGAAGCCGCCCTGGGAGGAGAAGTCGAAGGCGGTGTCGCGCGGTTCGCGGTCGGCCTGGTAATGAGGGCCGAGGCGGAGGTCGGTGCCGGGGTCGGGTTCGGCGACGACCTTGCCGGGGTTCATGAGGTTCTTCGGGTCGAACGCCTGCTTGACGGTGCGGAACGCGCCGTAGATTTCCTCGCCAAAGAGCTTGCGGTTCCATCGGCTGCGGGCGAGGCCGTCGCCGTGCTCGCCGCTCATGGCCCCTTCGAATTCGAGGACGAGGTCGGAGACCTCGGCGGCGATCGAGCGGAGTTTCTCAACCTCGCGGGAATCCTTCACATTCAAGATGGGTCGGATGTGCAAACAACCGACATCGGCATGTCCGTAGCATGAGGCGATGGTCTCGTGGCGGGTGACGATGTCGTGGAAGCGGCGGTAGAATGCGGGGAGCTTCTCGACGGAAACGGCGGTGTCCTCGACGAAGGCAACGGGCTTGGCGTCGCCGAGCATGCCCATCAGGAGCGAGAGGCCGGCCTTGCGGACCTTCCAGAAATCGTCCTTGGCGGCGTCGGTCAGGGTGGTGCGGTGGCCGAGTAAACCGGGGGCCCCTTCGACGCGGTGGAGGAGGTCGTGGGCTTTCGCAGCCAGCTCGTCGGGGGTTTCGGCGTAATATTGAGCGGCAAGGACGGCCTCGGGACGACCGGCGGCGAAGGAGAGGCTTTTGGCGTACTCGGGATTGCGGGCGGCGAGGTCGAGGATGGCGCGATCGACCATCTCGATGGCGACCGGCTCGGTTTCGAGCATGGGCAAGAGGCGGTCGAGGGCGTGGGGGATGGTGGCGAAGGAAAGCACCACCAAGCCTTGATGTTTTGGCGCAGGCACGAGTTTGAGCTCGGCCCCGGTGACGACGGCGAGGGTTCCCTCGGAGCCGACGATGAGCTTGGCGAGGTTGAAGGCCCAGGGGTCGTCGGGGACCTCGGGGGCGCGGACCGGCAGGCCGGGGATGAACTCATCGAGGTTATAGCCGCTGACGCGGCGAAGGATGTGGGGGAACTGGCTGACGATGGCGTCGTTGTGGTCCTTGACCACGTCTCGGACATCGCGGTGGATGCGGCCGAGGATGCCGTCCTGGCGGCAGCGTTCGGCCAGTTGTTCAGGTGAGCATGGGCCAAGGGTGGTGGGAGTGCCGTCGGAGAGGACCACGTCGAGCGATCGAATGGAATCGACCGTCTTGCCGAAGCGGAGGGAGCGGGCGCCGGCGGAGTTGTTGCCGATCATGCCGCCGAGGGTGGCGCGGTCGGTCGTGGAGACGTCGGGACCGAACATCAGGCCGAGGGGCTTCAGCTCGGCGTTGAGCCGGTCGAGCACGACGCCGGGCTGGACGGAGACGGTCATGCGATCGCGGTCGACGGTGCCGATCCGGGTGAGATACTTCGACGTATCGAGAATGATGGCGGTGCCGATGGTCTGGCCCGAAAGGCTGGTCGCGCCGCCTCGGGGGACGATCGGCACCCCTTCCTCGGCGGCGATGCGGACGGTCGCGATCACGTCGTCGACCGTGCGGGGGACGACGACGCCGACGGGCATGATTTGGTAGAGGCTGGCGTCGGTGGCGTAGAGACCGCGACTGGCGGGGTCGAAGCGGACCTCAGCGCGGGTGGCGTCGAGCAGGCGGTCGCGGAGTCGGTTCACGACGCGAGGCGATGGCGAGGCGGTGCTAGGCATCGGCGATCTCGGCAATTCGTCCCTGGACTTCGGGCGATCCGTCGTCGAGCGTTATTGTAGGCTTCCGGGGAGTCGATCGCCATGCCTGGTGGCGGGGGAACGGGATTCGGAAGGGGACCCCGCGCAGAGACACGGAGACGTAAGAATGAGAGATGAAAGATGAGAGATGAGAGATGAGAGAAGTCCGGTCGGTTGCTGTCGAGTCTTCGAAGACGCACCGCCGTGTGTCGAGGAGGATCGGTGCGTCTTCGAAGACTCAACACACCCTACGACCGCTTCCAGTCGAAATGAATGGGATCCGGGTGCCCCGGGGTCCGCGCCGCGGACCCCGGGGCACCCGCCAATAAACCGTGAACCTACCGATGAAGACGGGAAGCGGTCCTACTCCTCACGGTGAAACGCACGAAGCATGATCGCTCAGGTGACCAGAATGATGGCCGGGATCAGCACAAGAAGTTCGAACGGGATGAGCACGAGAAACGTGTCTTGCGGGTTGAGTCGCCAGAACGCCAGGAGGCCGGCGATCACCGCGAGGGAGACGAGGAGGGTCGAAAGGCGGATGCGAGGGACGTGCATCAGATCATCTCTTACGACACACCGCGATCAGGAGGTCCCGTCATCTCAACGCGGCGCGGAAGGTCGCAACGAAACAGGGCCACCCGGACCCCCTCAGAAAAAAGGGGGCGGGCGGCCCGAGATTGATGGGACCAGGAGGGGCTCAGAGGGCCTCGTAGCAGGACCGGGAGGGGTCGCAGCAGAGGTCTTTCTGGGCGAGGTCGTCGTCGGGACCGAAGGCCTTGTGGGTGGACAGGCACCAGTAGATGGTGTTGTCGTAGTCGCCGTGCGACTCGGCGGGGCCATCGGTGTAGACGTACATGCCCTTGCTCCGGAGCTTGCGGCACGGGGGGCCGACCATCTGGTACTCCGGAGGGGGGGGCGGCGACGGTTCGGGAGCCGGCTCGGGAGCGACGGCGGGGTCGGGCTCGAGGCCGGGCTCGGGCTTCGGTTTCATGGATCGCACGGGGTCAGGCCTCCGTGTTGGACCAGTACTCATCTCCCGCGGCCCGGAGCAGGGCGCGCTTGACGGCGGTCTTGACCAGGGGGACCTTGTAGGCGTTCTTCGAGAGGGGCTTGGCCCCCTCGGTGGCGGCCTGTCCGGCGGCCTCGGCCGAATCGGTGCTGATCGCCTTGCCGGCGATGGCGGCCTCGGCGGCCTTCGCCTGGTAAGGGACCGGCGCGACGCCGCCGAGGATGATCGACGGCTCGCCGCCGTTCTCTGGAACGCAGACGGCAGCCATGACGATCGGCCAGTCGTGCGAGAGCTTCTGGCGGATCTCGTAGAAGGCGTTTTTGCCCTTCGGCGCGGGCACGAGGATGCGGGTGATGACCTCGCCGGTGGTGAGGGTCAGCTCGCGGTCGCCTTCCTCCTTCGGGACCTGGTAAAGGTCCATGACGGGGATCGTCCGGGAGCCGTTGGGGCCGACGATCTCGGCCTCGGCACCGAGGGCGATGAGGGCCGGGGCGAGGTTCGACGGGGTGACGAACAGGGCGTCGCCGTCGGTCATGAAGATGGCGTGGTAGCGGTTGTCGCCGTTGCGGACGAGGTGGCCGTTTTCGGGCTGACCGCCGAGGTCGATGTCGTAGGGGGCGAACTCCCCTTCGAGCTCTCGGATGAGCTTCTGCTTGGCATCGCCGTCACGCTGGCCGCCGAGCAGGCCGAAGCCGGATCGGTAGTACCAGCAGCGGGGGCGCTGAAGCAGGTTGCCGGCCACGGTCGCCATGTTGCGGATCTGAGGGGTGGCGATGGAGCGGGCGGCCTGCTTGATGGCCGGGTATTTCTCGGCGATCGTCTTGTCTTCGAGCAGTTCGGCCAGGGTGGTGCCGGCGCCGATGGCGAGTGTTCCGCCCTCGGTGCTGATGCCGCGGAAGGAGTCGTCCTCAATGGCCTTGAGGTAGACGACCCGTTCGGGGCTGGAGATATAATCCTTCATGCGGCAGAGCAGATCGGTGCCGCCGGAAAGACCCTCGCTGGACTCGGCGCCGGCCAGGGCCTGAACGGCCTGCTCGACGCTGGTCGGGCTGGCGTATTCAAAGGCTTTCATGGGTTCTGATTGCTCCTCGGAATGATCGGATCGGCCGGGGCGGCGGAAGGGACGAGGGTGAGCGATCAACCTGGTCCGGGCTTCCACCGCCTTCGGGGATCGCGCATCAGGCCTTGGCCAGGGCGTTGAGGACGTTCATGGGGGTCATGGGGAAGTTCGGGACACGGGTGCCGAGGGCGTTGGCCACGGCGTTGCCGATGGCGGCGGCGGTGGCGATCGTCGGCGGCTCGCCGACGCCGATCACGCCTCGCTTGCGCATCTGCTCGTTGTCGAAGGGGATGATGTCGATGGCCGGGATGTCGCTGGCCCCAGCGAGCTTGTACAGCTCCATGTCGGGGTTCAGGCAGAGGCCGGTCGAGGGGTCCATGACCAGTTCTTCGAACAGGCCATAGTTCAATCCCATGATCACGCCGCCATAGACCTGGCTTTTCCAGGTCATCATGTTCAGGATCAACCCGGTGTCCTGCACGGCGACGATCTTGTTGAGCTTGACGACGCCGGTTTCGGTATCGACGGTCAGGTCGACGAACTGGCAGCCGCCGACGCCCTGGGCGGTCAGGCCTTCGGAGAAGCTGCCGGTGACGTTGATCGGCATGGTGCCGAGCTTGCGGCAGGCTTCTTTCCAGGGAACTTCACGTTCCCCCTTCACCAGGATGACGCCCTTGCCGATTTCCAGGTCGCCCGGTTCGGCGTCGAGCGCACTGGCGATGCGCTTGAACAGGAGGTCTCGGGCTTCGAGGGCGGCATTGTAAGCCGGCGGGGCCATGGACGGAGTCGTGGTCGATCCGCCGGAGGCCTGGCCAGGGGGGAACTGCGAGTTGCCGATGTTCGAGGTGATGTCGGTCGTGTTCAGACCGAGGACCTCAGCGGCAATCTGGGCGAGGACGGTCCGGCAACCGGTGCCGATGTCCTGGGTGGCGCTGCGCAGCTCGACCGAGCCGTCGGGGTTGATGATGCAGGTGACCTGCTTGTCGTCTCGGCCGCCGCCGCCCCACTGGTGCAGGGCCATGCCGAAGCCGCGTTTGAGGGGTCCGCTGGCCTTGGCGTTTTCGGAGCGGGGCTTGCGTTGATCCCAGCCGATGGCCTCGGCCCCGAGCTTGATCTGATCGCGGTAGATCTCGCTGCGGTTCAGGGGTTCGCCGGCACCGCTGGGGACGGTGTCTTGCTCGGCGAGGCTGTTGAGGCGCATCTGCAAGGGGTCGATGCCCATCTTCTCGGCCAGGTCGTCGAGGGCCGATTCCATGATGAGGCAGCCCTGGGGGTGCCCTGGGGCTCGCATGGCTCGGGCATTGCCGCCGTTGATGCGGATGTCGGTGTGCTGGCGACGGCTGTTGGGCACCTCATAAACGTAGGGCAAGGGGAAGGCGGCCCCACGAGAGATGCCGCCGGTGCCGGCGGTTTCGGCGATCAGGGCGGTGATCTTGCCGTCCTTGTCGGCGGCAAGCGTCAGCTTGGCCGAGGCGCTGGGACGGTTGCCGGCGGTCAGGTGTTCCTGGATGCGGTCGAGGAAGAGCCAGACGGGCTTGCCGGTCTTCTTGGCCAGCTCTCCGGCGGCGACGCCCCAGGTATCGGCCCCGAACTTCGCGCCGAAGCCGCCGCCCATGACGGGGGTCAGCACGGTGACATCGGTGGCGGGCACATTGAAGGCGCCGGCCATTTCCGATTCCACGCCGTCGACGTTCTGGGTGCTGGCCCAGACGGTCATCTTGGTGTCGCCATCCCATCGGACGACCTGTCCGTGGGTTTCGAGGCAGACGTGGGTGATGACCGGGACGGAGTATTCCCCTTCGATGCTGGCGGCGGCCTCCTTGATGGCGGCTTCGGGGTCGCCGTCTTCCTGGGCTCGGCCGGCCTGGGTGTTGCCGCGAGGGGTGAGCTGAGGGGCACCGTCGGCGACGGCCTGGGCCTCGGTGACGGCGTGAGGGAGGACCTCGTACTCGATAGCGATGGCTCGGCAGCCGTCGCGGGCGATTTCCTCGCTTTCCGCGGCGACGGCGGCGATTTCCTCGCCGTGGTAGCGAAGGGTTGCGCCCTCGTTGGCGATCAGATGCACGCCCTTGACGCCGGGGATGGCCTCGGCCTTTGACGTGTCGATCTTGACGATCTTGGCGTGGGCGTGCGGGCTATGCAGGACGACGGCGAAGAGGACGCCGTCGGGCCGCTCGTCAGAGGGGTACTTGGCGCGTCCGGAGGCCTTCGCGAGGCCGTCGAGCCGGGGGACGCCTTCGCCGATGAGACGCGGATTGTCGGGCCACAGTGCTGCCATGACTCAGGCCCCTCCTTTCTTCATCGCCTTGGCGGCGTCGAGCGCCGCCTGGAAGACACCGATGTAGGTGCCGCATCGGCAAATATTCCCGTCGAGCCCTTGCTTGATGTCGTCAAGCGTCGGCTCCTTGCCCGGGTTCTTTTCGAGCCAGGCCTGGCAAGCGGTGACGAACCCGGGGGTGCAGTAACCGCACATCAAAGCATCGTTCTGGAGGAACGACTGGGGAACGCTCCCTTCGTCGGTCTCGAAGCTTTCGAGCGTGCGGACCTCGTGGCCGGTGCAGGAGATGGCCAGGGTCGTGCAGGAGTACACGGCGTCGCCGTCGAGGATGACGGTGCAGGCACCGCAGCTGGCCCGGTCGCAGACGCGCTTCGGCCCGGTGACGTTCAGGCGGTTGCGGAGCGTGTCCAGCAGGGTCGAGCGGGGCTCGATGGTGACGCTCATCGCCTCGCCATTGACCTTCAGCTCGATCGGACAAGAGCCGGAGAAGATCTCGACGCCGTCGGCTTCGGAGACGTCGGCGCGGGCCTCGTGCATCGCCGTCTCGGCCGAGGTGGCCATCACGGCGCCGGCGGCGGCCAGGCTCGAGCCGCGCAAAAAGTCGCGGCGGCTGTGGCCCGGTCGCGGTAATTCGGCCGGTGCCTTGTGGTCTTCAGGTGGCATCGGGGGGACCTCCCTGGGATCGAGAACGTGTCGCGGATGATGCCGACACGCGCGGTTTGCAATCGCTCGGGCGGAGAACCGCGCAGGATGCACTATCGTCGGCCGCCGGACCGTTGGCAAGAGTCGGCCGCCCGAAATTGCGCGGATCTTTCGGCTCGGCAGGGCACGGCGCATTGATGCGGGAGAACGATTGCGACCTCCCTCACGGAGGGTGCGGTCGAGTCCTCAAAAGGACGCACCGATCGACGACAAGGAACAGCCGACAGATTACCGCTTCCCGTCTTCAATCGGTGGGTTCACGGCTTTTCAGCGGGTGCCCCGGAGTCCGCGCCGCGAACCCCGGGCGGAGCCGCATGGGCCGGCCGCCCCCGGCCCGGGGTCCGCGCCGCGAACCCCGGGGCACCCGGATCTCACCCATTACGACGGGAAGCGGTACTACGGAAGGGCGGATCGGTGCGTCTTCGAAGACTCGACGACATCCTACAGGAGCGATGCGGCCGATCGGCGCCGGGAGGCCCGATCTGGTAGGATCGGAAACCTCGAAGGAGGAGCGATGCCGGAGCTTGAGACTGCGGATGTGGTGATCATTGGCGGCGGAGTGGTCGGTCTGTCGATCGCCTATGTGCTGGCCACCGAAGGGCTGCGCCCGGTGGTGCTCGATCGCCGCGAAATGGGTCGCGAGGCAAGCTGGGCCGGCGCGGGGATCATCGCTCCCGGCTCGGACAAGCCGCACCCCTTGCCAATGGCCCGCTTGCGAACCCGAAGCGCCGAGCTGTACCCAAGGTGGTCGGATCGGCTCCGCGAGCTGACCGGCATCGACAACGGCTACCGACGCTGCGGGGCGGTCGATGTGGCGCTCGACGCCAAGCAAGAAAACGACCTGAAGGCCGCGGCGGGGCGCTGGCGATCGGAGGGGATTGCCTTCGAACGGCTGGAGCCGGGGGACTTCGATCGGGTCGAGCCGAGCCTCAACCCTGAGCTTCGGGTGGCGTACTTCGTCCCTGATCGGGCCCAGGTGCGAAACCCGAGGCACCTGCAGGCGCTGGCGACCGCCTGCGATCGGCTCGGGGGGCGACTGCGCCCAGGGGTCCCCTGCACCGGATTTGAGACCTCTCGGGGGAAGGTGATCGCGGTGCAGACGCCGGAAGGGCCGATTCCGTGCGGCTCGGCGGTCGTCTCCGCCGGACCGTGGACCGAGGCGGTGCTGGATTCGGCGGGCGTTCGCGTGCCGACCCCGCCGATTAAGGGGCAAATCGTTCTCCTGAACAGCCATCGTCCCATCTTGCGGCGGATCGTCGAGCTGGAAGACCGCTATCTGGTTCCGCGAGACGACGGCCGGGTGCTCGTCGGCGCGACCGAGGAAGACGCAGGGTTCGACACGAGGCCCACGGCCTCGGTCGCTCGCGAGCTGATCGACCTGGCGATCCGGCTCTGCCCCATTTTGGCCGAGGCCTCGGTCGAAACGACCTGGGCCGGGCTTCGTCCGGGGAGCATGGATTCGAGGCCGATCATCGGACCGGCTCCGGAGGCCGAGAACCTGTTGATCGCCACCGGACACCGCCGCGCGGGCTTGCAGCTTTCTCCCGCCACGGCCGAACTGGTGGCTGATCTGATTCTCGGCCGGGCTCCGTCGATCGACCTGACCGACTTCCGCGCGGATCGGCCGGAGTCGTCGACTCAGGCCTTGCCCGACGCGTTCCGGTCCTGAGAACCGGAACGATCGGCCCTGTCGTACCCCTACGACTTCAGCTCGGGTGTCAACGTCTTCACGAAACGGGATGGCGATGCATCACAAAGGTTACGACATCATCTATGCCGATCCCGATACGCTGGACGAGGTCCGTTGCCGGGTCTGCGGCACGTTCTGCGACGTGAAGCGAGGGGTGCCGACCTCGGCCGGTTTTTCCGAGTCACTTGCAGGATCGAAGCGTCTCCGAGATGTCTTTACCTGCCCCCATGCGGCGACCGAGTGGCATGTGCTGGCGCTGAAACTCGTTCAGGAGATCGAGCGGACGCCGAGCAAACGCCTGGCCGAGCTGATGCGCCTCGACCTGCGCGACCTCCTCTCCGAACACGTCCCCGACGACGCATCCCACGCCCCCGAATGGCTCGGATAGACGATGCTCGATCCGAGGGAACGGGGAAGGGCCTGCGAATTCAAGCATTCAACCCGTCACACATGATCTGACATTCTTTAAGAAAAAATGCTTGACAATTGGTTGCGCCTCGCCGACGCTGCCATGACAACGGTCGTGAAGACGTGAACGTCTCGATGAATCATACGTCCGAGTGTGATTCGTCGTTTCAATTGAACGTTCAATACGGTAGGGAACAGCGGGAGTACGGCCTGTTCGCTGAACCTGAATTGTCCCGAAGCTGAAGCTGGTCGGGCGGCTGACGGTTCGGCCGTGTCGCAACACGTGAAGAATCATGCAAAACAGACGTTCATTGATCGGCGCACTGTTCCTGATGGCCACCGCCGGATGCGGGGGTGGCGACGGCGTGGCCCTTTCAGGAGCGGTCACGTTCCAGGGTCAGCCAGTTGAGGATGGGATGATTCAGTTCATTTCCAATGATGCTGCCGGGGAAGGACGATCGGCCGGTGCGCCGATTGTGGCGGGGAAGTATGCGATCGCCCGCAATGGCGGGCCGCCCCCGGGTTCCTATCGGGTCGAGGTGACGTCGTACCAGGAGGTTCGACCCCAGTCGGCTGAGGAGCTGGGCGGGACGATGTTCGGACGCGATCCGAGCGAACTGGGGATTGCTCCCGAGGCGCTGATGGTCCGCGAGAACGTCATTCCCGAGAGTTATAACACCAACAGCAAGCTGACCGTCACGATCCCTTCGCAACGGAACTTCCAGTACGACGTCGAGATTCCCTGATCGGGACAGGTTGTTCCACGGCCGTCCGCGTTGGTACGGCCTGGTGTTCGTTTCACCGTCCGAGGCAGAGGAGTGTGTTCCATGCACCATCGTCGTCATCGCAGCGGGTTTACCTTGATCGAGCTGCTGGTGGTCATCGCGATCATCGGCGTCCTGATCGCGCTCTTGCTTCCGGCTGTGCAATCGGCCCGAGAAGCGGCGCGACGTGCCCAGTGCGTCAACAACCTGAAGCAGATCGGCATCGCTCTTCATAACTATCACGACTCACTCGGCTCATTCCCGATGGGCACGATCATCAATGCCCCGGGCTGGCCGAACTTGCCCAGCCTGCGGACCCCCTGGTCGTTCCATATCCTCCGGTACCTGGAGGAAGGGAACCTGGGGAACGCCCTGAACTTCGAGGTGGGGATTGCCGGGCCGGGCTGGCAAGGGTCTCATGCAAACATGAGCATTGTGGCCACGCGGGTTGCCACCTACAACTGCCCCTCGGACACCCCGCAGGTCTTCCTGGCCGACTGGCGGCCGAAGTACAACTACGGCCCGAACTGGGGCAACACCAACCTTGGCCAGCTGAACGTAGGAGACCCGGCAACCGACGGGATTCGCTACCTTCGCGCTCCGTTTACCGTCAACCGCGTGGCCGGGATGCGCGACTTCCGCGACGGCACGAGCAACACGATTATGGTCTCCGAGCTGCTCCAGGCCTCCGAGCTTCGAGACATGCGCTCCGAGTGGTGGAACGACACCGACTGCAACTTCATGACCCGCACTCCGCCGAACACCACGATCCCCGACTTCATGCCCGCCTGGTGCGTGAGCCGGCCGGGAGACAACGAGCCTTGCGTCGTCGGCGGCGGCTGGAACGACCTGTACATGGCCAGCCGGAGCCGTCACCCTGGTGGCGTGAACACCCTTTACGGGGATGGATCGGTTCGGTTCACCAAGAGCACGATCGCCTTGCCCATCTGGCGATCTCTCGGCAGCATGAGCGGCGGCGAGGTGATTAGCGCCGACCAGTTCTGAGCGGTGTTCATCCCTGGATTGAAACTCCGATCGGAGCGTTTGCGTTGACCCGGCAGGCTTCGACGACCCTCGGGGGCGATTCCTCGCTCCCGAGACGGTCGAAACGTTCGGTCGTCCGAACGCTGGCGATCGTCGTTCTGGCGGCCGTCGCGGTGGCGGGACCGGTCGGATGGGGCATCTCCCGATCACGAGCGTACCGCGTCTGGTCGGCTGATCGGGCGTTGAACCAGGGGGAACCCGAGCGGGCCATCGACCGTCTCGGCCCCTGGAAAACCTCGGACGATCCCCGGGCGGTGGCAATTGTGGCTCGGGCGCAGATCGCCCGGGGAAATCCGGAGTCGGCCCTGCGATTACTCGAAGCCCGGCTCGCCCATCGAGTCGAGCTAGGTTGGCTCCAGTTGCTGGGAGAGACGGCCCTGAGCGTTGGTGATCTGACCCGCGCGATCGAGGCGTTCGAGGCCCTCAACGCCCGGCAGCCGGATCACCCGCCGACCCTCGCCCGCCTGGCCGAGCTGTCCGAACCGCTCCGCGGTCCGGCCGAGGCCGATCGGCGCTACCAGGACCTCGAACGCCTGGAGCCAGAGAACCCCGAGTGGCCGAAGCAACGCGGTCGGATCCTACTGGGCACCGATCGTTACGCCCTGTCGGCCAAGACGCTAGAGGCGTCCCTCCTCCTCGCCCCGAACGACTCGGAAGCACGTCTCTGGCTGGCCGAGGCGCTCTACCTTTCCGGCGATCCGGCCGCCAGTCTCGAACAGTTGGAGATCTGTCGACAGGACGAAGGCGGACGCAACGACCGAGTGGAGGTGGCCCGCGCCGAGTGTCTGCGGGCCCTGGGCCGGACCGAGGAGGCGGCGGAGGTCCTCGATCAGCTGCTCGACCGATCACCGAACGATGCCGACGCCCTTCGCCTGCGGGCCGAGCTGGCGCTCGAACGCGGTGCGATCGATCAGGCGGCCGACCTGCTCAACCGGGCCGTGACCGAGTCCCCGAGTGACTGGCGGATTCATTACCAACTGTCGATTGTTCTGGCCCGGCTGGGACGTGACGAGGAGGCTCGCCATCACGCCGAGCGAATGACCGTCGAGCGGGAGCGGGCCCGATTCGCTCCCGCTCGCTGAGGATCGCACGCGGGATTGAGGAGTTGAGCACATTGACGAACTTGGGAGAGAGTCCTCGTTCGGCTGGGATCCAACTGGCGTTGATCTGGGCGCTGGTCGCCCTGATCGCATCGGGGCTGAGCTGCACGGTGCAACCTGCGGCTGGGCCGGAGGCAGGCGATCGCCCCGATCCAGAGGTTGCCGCCGGAGACTTGCCGACGGAATCGACGACCCATGACCTGGCCTTCTCCGAGGTTTCCGGAACGGGGATCGACGCGGTCTATCGCAATGGCGAGGAAACCGGGGCGCTGGCGATCCTCGAATCGCTCGGCGGCGGGGTGGCCGTGTTCGACTTCGACCGCGATGGCCGGCCCGACCTCTTTTTTCCGGGAGGGGGCCAGATCGTGCCCTCGGCCGGGGGCCTGACGGTCGAAGGGCTGCCGGGCCGGCTTTATCGGAATCTCGGGGGCTGGCGTTTCGAGGACGTGACCGAACAGGCCGGTTTCGACGACGCCTCACGCTACTCGCACGGCTGCACGGTCGGAGATTTCGACAACGATGGGTTCCTTGATTTGCTCGTTACCTCCTATCAAGGGCTCTCACTCTATCACAACATCGGCGGCACGTTCGTCGATGTGACCGAGGCCGCCGGACTGACCGAGCCAGGCTGGGCGACCTCGGCCGCCTGGCTCGATGCCGATGGTGACGGGCTGCTCGATCTTTATGTGGCCCGGTACGTCAACTGGTCTCCCGAGCACAACCCGGAGTGCCGCTATCACTCGTCGGGAGATGTTGACATCTGCTCCCCTTCAGTGTTCGAACCGCTGCGCGACTTGTTCTACCGGAACCAGGGAGACGGCACCTTCAAGGAAATCGGCCGAGAAGCTGGGCTGGTCGATGGGGGCAAGGGGCTTGGCGTGGTGGCGGCCGATCTCGACGGCGACCGCTTGATCGACGTGTACGTTGCCAACGATACGACTCCGAATTGGCTGTACCGAAACCGGGGTGACGGCACCTTCGAGGAAATCGGCCAGCTCTCGGGGGCCGCGCTCAGTGCCGAGGGGGTGGCCACCGGCAGCATGGGGGTGGCCGTGGGCGACCTCGACGGCGATGGCGATCTCGACCTCTGGGTGACGAACTACGAGGGAGAGATCAACGAGTTCTACCGAAACGACGGTGCCATGCAGTTCGTTCCGATCGGTCTTGCGTCGGGCCTTGGCGCAGCGAGCCGGCCGCTCGTCGGCTGGGGAACCGTGCTGGTTGATGGCGACGGCAACGGTCTGCCCGAGGTCTTCGTGGCCAATGGCCATTTGATGCACCGTCTGCCCGGCACCCCCCGCCCTCAGCCGTCGATGCTCTTTCAGCGTGCTCCTGACTCGGGCCGATTCGAGCCGTTGCGGTTTGATTCGGAATCCTGGTTTTCCCAACATCGTGATGCGCGCGGGGTGGCCGTGGGGGACCTCGACGGCGACGGCGACCCCGATCTGGTCGTCGTCCCTCAGAACGCCCCGGTCAGCCTGTTGCGGAACGACAGCCTAGAGCCGTCGCGGTTTCTTCGGGTCCGCCTCGAAGGAACAGAAAGCAACCGATCGGCCGTCGGAGCGACGGTGATCGTCTCGGCGGGGGCGCGATCGCAGAGCATTCCGCTCGTGGGAGGCGGCAGCTACCTGTCCCAAACTGACGCACAACTGCTGATCGGATTAGGCACCGCGCCGATCGCCGATCGGGTTGAGGTGCACTGGCCGAGCGGTCAGACCGACCGGCACGACGACCTCGAAGCCGGCCTCTCCTGGCTCTTGAGAGAGGGGGAAGCGGCACAGCTCGATCCGACGTCTCACGACTGATCCTTAAGACCCCTCGGTCGGCTCATCGGCCGAGGGGGCGTCGGCCTCCGCATCGGGAGCATCCGAGTCGGCGTCCGACTCCTCGGGAGCGTCGGCCGGTTCGGTGGCGATCTCCAGCAGCTCGACCTCATAGAGGATGGTCGAGTTTGGAGGGATCGAGGGAAGCTGGTCGGCCTGCATCGCCCCGTCGAGCGGGAGTTCCTTGCCGGGAGCGTATTCGCCGAAGGTGCCGAGCGCTCCATAGGCAAGATTGGCCGGAACGACCAGACGACGCACCTCGCCGAGCTTCATGCCGGTAATCCCTTCATTGAACCCCTGCACGGCGCGGGGGTCGCCGATGGTGTGGGTCCAGGGGGTTCCCCGATCTCGGCTGCTGTCGATCAGCTCGCCCCCTTCGAGGGTCGCGACGTAGTGCAGCACGACCCGATCGCCCGTCTTCGCCTGAGCCCCATCTCCGGCTCGAATCGTCTCGTAGACGAGCCCCGAGGCGGTGGCGATTTCCTCGCCTTCCTCGGTCGGTTCGTTGAACGACGGCGACGCCCCCCCGGACGGAGCGGGATCGACGGCCGGCATGAGCCCGGTCTCGTCGGTCAGTGTGCCCGCGGGATCGGGATCGACAGACACGCCGCAACCGAGCAGAGCAAGACTGATCACGAGGACCATCAGACGGACAAGGTGTCGCATCGGTTGTTCGCTCCTCCACAGAAAGGGGGGGGGGATACCCCCGATCGCTTGAACCTGGCAAGGCGGAACGACCCAGGGACGCACCGAGGATAGGATCGACCTTGGGCTGATTCTCATGCTCCTGAACGTGTCGTACAAGGGGGAACCCGGACTGGCTGGCACAATCGTCCCCTTCAGGAGCGTGCGGGGCGTCGTTCCAGATACTGATGCGACGGAAGCGTAAGCCAGGGTCGATTCGGATGCAGATCGACCACCGGGTTTGACTCGATACGCGGCGTTTGTCGGTTGAGCTTTTCTGATCTAGGGTTTGGATATCAACGCGACTTCGGGTTGCACGGGTCAGGCAAAGCCCCCATCAATCATGGTGCGCTCATGTCCGTCGAACAGATGAACGGAGCAAGCTCTGCAAGCGAGGTGATCCGACCGTTCGGGTCAAAGTTCTTTGAGCGATTGCTCGACCGTCTCTACGATGGCGTTTACTTCGTCGATCGGAACCGGACCATCCTTTACTGGAATCAGGCGGCCGAACGGCTGAGCGGCTATGCAAGCAGCGAGGTCGTCGGTCATGCCTGCCAGGACAACATCCTCTGCCACACCGACTGCCGAGGAACACCGCTCTGCTCACGAGCATGCCCGTTGCTCCAGGCGATTCAGGAAGACGAGCCAACCTCCGCCCGGGTGTTCTTGAAGCATCGTAAGGGACACCGCGTTGCCGTCGATGTCTCGGTGATGCCGATCTACGACGACGACGGCCAGAACGTGGGAGCCGTTGAGATCTTCCGGGATGCCAGCCCGGTCGTCGCGCTCGAATCGGCCTATCGCCAGATGCGAGAACTGGCCGAGAAGGACACACTCACCGGCGCGATCAACCGCCGTCAGGCCATGGAAATCCTTGAGCAGCAGGTGAAACTGCTCCGGAATTCGGGAATTCCGTTCGCGCTGATCATGGCCGATCTCGACCACTTCAAGCTCGTGAACGATACCTTCGGCCACGCCGTCGGAGACGCGGCGTTGATCGCCTTCGAAACCTGCCTGGAACAGCAGAGTCGAGGCAGCGACATCGTCGCCCGGATCGGTGGCGAGGAGTTTCTGGTCATCCTACCGAGCCTCGACGTCTCGCACGCGCATCGGATCGCGGAGCGTTTGCGCAAGAACGTCGCCAAGATCAGGATTCCCGATCCGGAATCGCTGCGACTCTCGGCCAGTTTCGGGGTGGTCGAGGCAGCACCTCACGAATCGCTCGATCATCTGCTCGCTCGGGTCGATGCCGCCCTCTACCGAGCAAAACGCATGGGACGCGACCTCGTCGAACGCGGCTGAGGCGTTTGCCGAAGGGATGCCCTGAACGATTGGCCGATAACGCTCAACCCCGTCACGAGCCATCAAGCCCGGTCGGAGGCTCCGGTGCCTGGGTCGCCGAGCCCGGCCAGAACGTCACCCCGGCCTTGGCAAGGCTGATCAGGGCCGCAACCACAAACGAGAGCAAGCCGAGGAGGATCTGGTCGAGCCCCGGCACGAGGCGACGCAGCGTCAGGTACGATCGCGACCCGTAGACGAACACCCAGGCCCCGAGCAACACTCCCGCCGAAACGAGAAACGCCCGGCCCCCCCCGATCCTGGAGTAGACTGCGGCCAGGGCGGCCAGCGTCGGCAGGTACAGAACCGCGATCGGCCCCAAACGATCGAACAGTTCGTGAAAGGCACCAAGCGTCCAGCCAAGGCCAAAGAGGAGAAAGAGCCCGACCGCCAGGTCTCGGAGGCAGTCTCCCAGCGCCCCCTCGATCAGTCCGAAGCCGAGCATCACGAGCAGCGCGAGGTGAGCGGCGACGATCCAGGGAATCGTCCCTCCCAGCGAGTCGGGCAGTGCCGCCGTGAGGCTCGCGATCAGAAAGGCACAGGCCAGAATGCCCCGGCCTGCGTTCCACCGACGGATCGCCGGAACAGCTTGCACCAGGGCCGCCACCAGCAAGGGCCAGGGGTTCGCAAACGAAAGGCTGTCGAGGTCCAGGGTGGTCGGCCTGACCACCGCCAGCGCGGCCAGGGCCAGGCAGAGCCCATCACGCCCACCGGGCACCCGGCGATGAATCGCCCATCCATAAAGCGGCAGCGCCAGCACGAGCGTGAGGAAGGCCGGTGTCGCCCCCAGCACCTCGCGGAAGTGGGAGAGGAAGAATTGATACACCGGATCGGCCCGGTCGTGGCCCATCATTGCCAGGCCGAGCAGGCCGAGGGGAGCGAGCAGGGCCAGGGTCGTCACCACCCGCCCGGCCCGCGGATCGCGCGCCGATCGCCCCAGCTCCAGCACCAGGAAGGCACAGGGCAAGAGGAAGGGCACCAGAAAGTACGGACCAAAGATCGTTTGATCCTTCATCACAAAATGAAAGGAAACACAGAGCCAGTACGACCGCGCGCAGGCCGCCCCGCCGAGCAATCCGAACAGGACCCACGGATACAAGGGCCATCGCCACGGGCTGCCGTTTTTCTCGGCATACGACGGCCCGCGACCGATGGCCGGAAGCAAGGTCAGGCTGAGCAGGCCCGCCACCGGCGCGAAGCCGAACAGGGCCCACATCAAGGCCGGGGCGTTGGGCCGATCGACGAGCGGCGCCAGGCCGATCGGGTAAAGGAAAAAGAGGGCCAGGATTGCCTGATACGGCACCCGGAACCCGCTGCGAAGCTCCAGCCCCAGGCCGCGCAAGATCCCCTCGCTCACGAGCAGGGCAAACCCGAGGCCGATCAGATAGAGCCCCCTGCCCATCGCCGGATCGCCGGCCAGGGTTTCGTCAAACGCCACCGAGATCGCCAGGAACATCAAGACGACCAGGAGAAGGACCGTCCGCACGTCGTCCCAAACTTTCCCCCGACGCACCAGGACCACCGCCGTCGCCGCCAGCAAGAGCGTGTACGCGGCCAGGCCAAGCATCAAGGCTCCGGTCTCCACCGCCGGCCCCCTCGCATCGAACGAGGCCCGCAGGCCGAGAAACACCAGGCCGGCGCTGATCACATAGAACGGATTGCTCGTGTACACCCATCGCATCAGACCCGCCGGGGCGAGCCCGCGACCGCGACGCGAAGGAAGGGACGGCCCGGACGAAGGAATCGCTTCGTGATTCATCACTGAGCCTCGATCGGTTCGGAAGACGGGACGGGGGTCCGATCGGTTCGTTCGGTTGCCTCGCGACGACCCCGGCGTGGACCGGGACCAATCTGAGACAGATGTCAGAGGTGTATGGTCATCGTACGCGCCGCTCTGACAAATGTCGAGCCTGGTTGGCCCATGTTTTTTTTCGGAACCGTCGTCCCGGGGACGATAAGACGCAATTCCTGAGGAAGGAGCGCCAGCGCCGCGGGGCCACCCGCGGATTCTGTCGACAACGACCTGGGACGGGGACGTTGTGCAGAGTCGCAGCGGCTCAGAGCCTCGCGAACCGGACGTTGGACGTCAGGATTCGTTGGCTGTTGGCTGTCCTCTTGCGACGCTGCGGCATGACGCGAGCTCCTTCTCCCTGTTCCCTGTGTTCCGGGGGCGGGCGCCGGTTGACCGACCGGCCTCGGGGCGGATAGTCTGCCGCTCTGAAGGCGAGAAAGGTTTCCGCAGACCTCGATCCACGAGTCGGAGTGCGTTGGAATGAGCCCGTTCGAAGTGGAGATCAAATTCCGGGACGCCAATCACGACGACCTGTTGCGGCGGCTGGGCGATCTCGGCGCGGTGCCTCGCGAGGAAGTGGAGCAAGAAGACATTTACATGTCTCACCCGTCTCGTGATTTCCGGGAGACCGACGAGGCCATGCGGCTGCGTCGCGACGGGGGCGAGAACCGCGTGACCTACAAGGGGCCGAAGCTCGGCGGGCCGACCAAGACCCGCGAGGAAGTGGAGCTGACCTTCGAGCCCGGTCCCGACGCCTTGCTCAAGATGGAGCGGCTGTTCGTCAACCTTGGCTTCCGCCCCGTGGCGACGGTTCGCAAGCGTCGGCTCGCGTACGACCTTCAGTTCGATGGCCGATGGGTGCAGGTCGGGATCGACTCGGTCGAGGGACTGGGGGCGTATGCCGAGGTCGAGGCGATTGCCAACGGCCCGGCCGATTTGCCCGAGGCCCAGCAGGTCGTGCTCGAACTGGCCCGGCTGCTCGGCCTCGGGTCGGATCAGGTGGAAACGCGATCGTATTTGCGCATGGTCCTGGAAGGGCGAGGCGGCTGATTCCGGGCAGGCCCAGGCTCAAGGGGCTTCCGGCTCATCGCCGAGAAACAGCTCGACCCGAGCCGGTCCTCCCGTGGTGATCTGGGTGAAGGCATCGACCTGTTCCCGAGTCAGGCCACGGTCCTTGACGAGATGCGCCGACCAGAGCCGAGACGCCCGGATCGCATGAGAGCAATGGATCAGGGCCTTCCCTTCGTGCGAGGCCAGCGCCTCTCGCAACTGCTCGACCGCTTCGAGCCGCGGGGCATACGGTGGTCGACCGATCGGAATCGACACATAATCGACTCCGAGCGACTTCACCAGCGCCGGCTCGTCGAAGGGAACCGACTCCATTTCCTCAGGAGGACGCAGGTTGATCACCACCGTCACCCCATCCTTGGTCAGGCGGGTGAGGGTTTCCGGGTCGGGCTGGGCGGCCAGGTAGATCGGACCGGATCGGTACAGGCCGCCGATTTCCTTGCCCCCTTCGACTGCCTCGGGGGCCTCGACCGGAGCCGAGGCCAGCGACGAGTCGGGCCTCGGTTTCGGTTCGTCGTCCTGACTCGGAGCGAGGACGAGGACCAGAGACGCAAGCACTGCGGGATACACAGACATCGTCATCGTCTCCTTTGGAAGGACGGCTCACGGATTGACAGCGAGCGAGGCCCACTCGATCGGCTCCTCGGCCCCGATCCGCTGGTACTGGGTCCGTCGGTGCGGATCGGACTTCAAATCCAGGTGATCGACCCGCTCCGGATCGAGCAGCACCAGAGCGAACGTGGGGGGCGGGTCTCGGGGATCGGGCGTCTCGACCTGAAACTGCCTGAGGTCGGCACGAGGGGCACCCGGCTCGGGCCAGAGCAGGCTGATCCGGGTCGCCGGGGGTAAGGCGGTCCAGACCTCGGCCCGCTCGGCACGCCATTGCGGGTCGGACTCGGCCGGACCGATGACGCGAAGGTGGCCCGACAGTCGAAACTGTTCCCGGGTCTCGGCGAACATCCAGCACGCCTCGGCCCGACTGTTCCGGTCGATCTGGCCAACCTTCGCGCTGCGCGTGTCGGCCGAGAACCGGAGGATCGGGCCGGTCCCGAGAAATCCCCGGAAGACGACCGTCCGGACGCTCGGCCAGCCGTCAGACGTGACGGTCGCCAGCTGGAGCCATCGCGAAGGCGGTGCTCCTTGGTGGTTCGTCAGGGCTCGCTCGATCGCGAGGCGCCAGGGGATCTCACTCATGGCCACATTGTGAACAGTCCGCGATCGGCAAGCAAGCCATCGCGGCGGCGGATCATCTCGATCGGAGACGGCCCACACGGCGACCCCTACCCCTTGAAGCGGTAACCGCGCTAGAATCGTGGGGAATCACGCCCCGACCGCCGAAGGCCGATCGCTTGCCGGAGCACGACCTGCCGTGTCCAACCCTGTCGAAACGATCGTCAAGAACGTCTGCCCGCTCGATTGCCCCGACACATGCAGCATGGTCGTTACCGTGCGAGACGGGGTCGCCGTCGACCTGCGAGGCGACCGCGACCACCCGTTCACCCGCGGGTTTCTCTGCCAGAAAATGGCCCGATACCTCGACCGCGTGTCCAGTCCCGATCGCCTGATGCACCCGATGCGACGGATCGGCCCCAAGGGTCCCGGCCAGGGGCGATTCGAGCGGATCTCCTGGGACGAGGCGCTCGATCGGATCGCCGATCGCTTCCGAGCGATCGCCGATTCGGCCGACGGTCCCCAGGCGATCCTGCCCTACAGCTATTACGGCACGATGGGGAAGTTGCAGGCCGAGAGCCTCGACCGCCGCTTCTTCCACCGACTGGGCGCCTCGACGCTCGACCGAACGATCTGCGCCTCGGCCGGTGGCGTCGGCTACGAGTACACCATGGGAGCCGGCCGCCTGGGAGCCGACCCGATGGCCGTTCCCGAGTGCCGCCTGATCCTCAACTGGGGATCGAACACGGTAAACACGAACAGCCACCTCTGGTCCTTGATGATCGAGGCTCGCAAGCGCACCAATGCGACGATTGTCACCATCGACCCCTATAAAAGCCCCACCGCCCGCCGCTCCGACTGGCATCTTCAACCTCGGCCCGGCACCGATGCAGCCCTGGCCCTCGGATTGATGCACGTCATCTGGCGCGATCAGTTGCACGATCAAGATTATCTCGATCGTGGGACGGTCGGCGCGGAACTGCTTCGCGATCGCGTCTTGACGGAGTACCCGCCCGATCGGGTTGCTGCGATCACCGGGGTTCCGGTCGATCAGATCGAGACCCTCGCGCGGCGTTATGCGACCGAACACCCCAGCCTGATCCGCGTCAACTACGGTCTTCAGCGCCACGGAGGCGGCGGGATGGCCGTGCGGACGATCTCCTGCTTGCCCGCCATCGTCGGTGCCTGGCGGCACCGAGGGGGGGGCACCTTTCTCTCAACGAGCGGGACCTACGGGCTGAACTCGTTTGCATTGACGCGCCCCGACCTCTCACCTCCGGGCACGCGATCGGTGAACATGAACCAACTGGCCGAGGCATTGGCCGGAGAGCTTCCCGGACCTCGGGTGATGGGGCTTTATGTGTACAACTGCAATCCGGCGGCCGTGGCCCCCGATCAGGGGAAAGTGCTTCGCGGCTTGCGCCGCGACGACCTGTTCACCGTGGTTCACGAACTCTTCCCGACCGACACGGTCGACTACGCCGATATTGTGCTGCCGGCGACCTCGCAGCTTGAGCACGAGGACATTCACACGTCCTATGGCCATCACTTCTTGATGCACAACCCTCGAGCGATCGCGCCCCGGGGCGAATGCCGATCGAACGCCGACGTCTTCCGAGGGCTCTCTGACCGACTCGGGTTTGAGCCCTCTCTCTTTCCCGATGATGACACCCTGATGCGGCAGGCCCTCGACGGTGGCCCCGCGCTCGCCGGGATCTCGTTGGAGCGATTGAAAGCGGAAGGATCGGTTCGCTTGAACATTCCCGAGGACTATCGCCCTTTTTCCGACGGCCGCTTCCCGACCCCTTCAGGCAAGTGCGAGCTGTACTCGGAGCGGATGAAGGCCGACGACTTCGACCCCCTGCCCTCGTACATCCCTCCGCTTGAAGATCCGCAGACGAGGCCCGAACTGGCGTCTCGCTATCCGATTCAGATGGTCAGCCCTCCTCGCCCGCAGTTCCTCAACTCAACCTTCGCCAACTCCCCTGCTCACCTCCGAGCGGCAGGGGATCCGACCATCGAGTTGGCCGACGACGATGCCGCCGTCCGTGGCCTCGAAGCCGGCGACTGGGCCGAGGTCTTCAACGATCGCGGCCGATTTCTCGCTCGGGTTGCCCTGACTGGGGCCGTCCGCCCCGGTACGGCCGCGAGCACCGGAATTTACTGGTCGAAGCACTCGCCCGGCGGCTCGGGGGTCAACGCCACCACCTCCTCGGCCCTGGCCGACATGGGAGGCGGCGCGACCTTTTTTGACAACCTGGTCGAGGTGCGCAAGGTCGATCGAGAGGAATCGCCCTCCCCAAATCACGCTTGCTAATTCAGGGAAAGATCAACATTCAGGGTTTCGAACATGAGCATGTTGCTCAATTTTCTCAGACTCTGGAAAGCTCCACGGGCCGATCATTTGCGCGTCACGATCTACACTCGGGCCGAGTGCTCCTGCTGCGAGACGGCGAAGGCGGTCATCGAACCTCGGCGAAGGAAGCACGGGTTTCTGGTCGAGGAAATCGACATCGACACCGACCCGGAACTCGTTGAGGCGTACGGAACCCTTGTTCCCGTGGTGGCCATTGATGGGAAGGTGCGGTTCCGGGGCAAGGTCGAACCGATCTTGCTCGATCGCCTGCTCAGAGTCGAGGCGAATCGATTGCATCAGCAAAAACCAATGAGGTGACAACGTGTCATGGCCGATGCCTGAAGGGGCGGTGTTGGGAATTTTTGGGAAGAAGCCGGAACCGGGCAAGGTCAAGACGCGGCTGGCCGCCGAGTTCGGCAGCGACTTCGCCGCCGAGGCGCACGAGGCGATGCTCCTCGACACGCTCGAAGCCTGGGGCTCTGATCGGTTCCTCGCTCCAGGCGGTCGTCGCGTCTTTGTCTTCGCCCCAGGAGACGCCGGGCCCTGGTTCGACCCCATCGTACCGGGCACGCTGGCCATGCAGCCCCAGTCGGAAGGAGATCTCGGCGCTCGTTTGCGATCGTTTATTGAAGGGGAATTCGCCGAGGGAGCCTCGCGAGTCGTGGTGATCGGGTCGGACAGTCCGACGCTTGATCCGTCCATCGTCATCAGTGCATTCCTGTGTTTGGATCAGAAAGACGTGGTCATTGGCCCCTCGACCGATGGCGGCTATTACCTGATCGGCTGTCGGATGCCGGTCCCCTCGCTGTTCGAGGGGGTAGCCTGGGGATCGGCGAAGGTGCTCGGGCAAACGCTCGATCGGCTCCGAGGATCGGGGCGCTCGCTGGCCGTCTTGCCGCCGTGGTACGATGTCGACACGCCCGACGACTGGCGGTTGCTCGGGGCTCACGTGCGGGCCATGCGACTCTCGGGTATGGACCCGGCCTTGCGTCGGGTCGAGGCGTTGTTGCCTCGGGTGCTCCCGGAAGCCGAGCCCCGCTGACCTCACCGTCACTCCTCTCGGAACGATCCAGGCTGAGCCCATTCTTCCATGCGTGCCTTGATTCGAATTTTGTTGATAAGCTGTCTCTTGATCGCCCTGGTTCGGGCGGCGTGCTTCCTGGCCTATGCCTGGTTTGCGCTGGGAAACCCGCTCGACGTGTACCACCTCGAAGCCCAGATGGTTCACCTGGCCTGGCGGGTGCAGCATGATCGGGTGATGTATCCCGACTGGCGAAACGACCCGCACGTCATGAACGTATTCGGACCGCTTTACTTCTTGCTCGTGGGCGGAATCGGCCGGCTGATCGATGCGGACCTGGAGGGGCTCTATCGGGTCGGAAGGCTCACCAGTCTTGGCTCGGCCCTGCTGGCAAGTCTGATTGTGGGGGTGGCCTCGGGGACTCGGGAAGGAAAAGGGGCGGGCTTCGTCGCCGGATCGCTGACGCTGGGTGCGGCCCCGTTGTTCGGGTTCGGGGTGATGGTGCGGGCCGATTTGATGGCCGATACGCTCGGCTTCGCCGGTTTTCTGCTGGCCGTCGGCCGACCGTCGCGGTGGCGGTATGCGTTGGGGGCGACCTTGCTGGTCGCGGCCATCTTTACCAAGCAAACGATGGGTCTGTACCTGATTGCCGCCGTCCTGGCCGCCATGCGGACTGATCGCAAGCGATGGGGGCTAACCCTCGCCGCTGGATCGGGGGCCGTCACCCTGGCCATCATCGCGGCCGTGACGCGAACGGTCGAGCCGCTCTTCGCCCGCGAGTTGTTCGGCGCGGCCGAAACACCGATCTTACTTTCAGACTGGCAGCGGACCCTCTCCCGGCTCTGGCAGCTCGGGCCGGAACTGCCGATCCTTGCCCTTGTTGGCCTGGTCTTGTGGACCGTTCGACGCGAACGCCGGGATCCTTCGCTCGTGGTGCTGGCCGGGGTGGTGCTGGTCGGGGCAATCGTTCTGGCGATGAAAAGCGGTTCGGATCTGAATTATTTTCTTGGTCTTCGTCTCGTTGCGGCGATGGCGGCTGGGGCGGTCTGGGGATCGGTCGCGTCGCTGATTCGAGAATCGGGGCCGATCCGTCCCAGGGCAGCCGTGCTGGCGATCGTCGGCCTGGTCGGCTTGGGGGTGAGTTTGCTACCGAGCCTCGACCACTCGTACGCGCAAGCGCGCTCTGCCCAGTCGATCCATGCGTATTTTTCGGGCGCCGGTCGGCCGGTGGTGGCGCAGTACCGCCGGATTTTCGAACTGGCCGAGGACCCGGAAATTCGCCTGCTGACCGACAGCGGCATGGTGGCCGCCCATCAAGCAGACCGGGCGGCGTTCGTCGATCCCTGGCTGTTCCGTATCCTGGTCGAGACGGGCAAGATCGAGCCAACCGCAATCTTGCAACGACTTGAATCACAGGAATACGATTACATCATCACCACCAAAGATTTATACGACACGGCCGACCCGTACGACACCTACGGGTTCGGCCTTCCTCCTCAACTGGCCGAGGCCGCTCGCCGGAATTATGGCTTCGCCGGAGTCTCGGCCGGGCTGTTCCTGTATCTGCCCAGACGTTCCAACGAAGGCAGCAGCACGGCGAACGGCTCGTAATCCTCAGATCGAGACCGGCTTCCCGAGGTGACGGCGGACGGCGACGAACTGCCCGGCGTGCATCAGCGGGTGCACACCCACCATGTTCAGCAGTGCACCCACGGTCGGGGCGAACGGGGGGAATTTCTCGGAGTCGGTGCGGTCGAGGTCGGCATCCGAGAGGCTGTCGAGCAAGGCGAGCGTCGCCTGTCGCTGGGCTCCCCAGAGTTCTTGATATTTGGCGACCGAGTAGAACTTGGCCGGGTCATCCTCGGTGAACTTATCGCGGCCGTGGCCTTCGACGAAGTCGGCGGGCAGAGCCGGGCTGGTGCCGGGGCTGATCAACTCGACAAAGTGCCGTTCGGCACCGATCAGGTGGCCGAGCTGCCAGGCCATGTGGTTCATCCCCGAGACCGGGCGAACCAGCAGGTCGGCATCGCTCAGGTCCTTCAAGTAACTGTCAACAACCATCGAACTCATGTCGATGGTGTTGCGAATCGTGTCCTTGGCGTTCATCGGGGGCAGGCGCTCCGGAGGGTGAAGGAAGGATTGTTCGGGGGCTTGGGTCGGGCCTGGGGCTCCACACAAGGCTCGAATCACTGCTCAGCGTCGGAATCGAGCACGAAGTCGGCGATAAAGAGCTGGCTGGTGTTGTCGGAGGTACGGCCCTTGGAGGTCCACATCAGTTTCGAGCCGTCGGGGCTGAAGACAGGGAGGCCGTCGAAGCCGGGGGCAAAGGTGATCCGCTGCTCCTCGCCGGTTTCCAGATCCATCAGGTAGATCTCATAATTGAAGTGGCCGTGCTTGCTCGTCGAGTAGGCGATGAACCGGCCGTCCGGGTGGAAGTACGGCCCCCAGTTCACATGCTCGTTGTCGGTCAGTTGTCGCTCGTTCTGGCCGTCGACGGTGTTGATGAACAGCTGGAGCAGGTCGTTCTCCTGGCGGTCGCTCCGGTAGATCAGGTATTTGCCACAGGGGGAGAAAAAAGGACCGCCGTCGTAGCCGGGGGCGTTGGTGATTTGCCGAACGTTCGAGCCGTCGGCGTCCATCACGTAGATGTCGGCGTCGCCGTCGCGAAAGCTGGTGAAGACGATCTGCGAGCCATCGGGCGAGTAGCTGCCTTCGGCGTCGTAGCCGGGGGCGTCGGTCAGGCGGACAAGGTTCGAGCCGTCCGGATCGGCGCGGAAGATCTCCATGTGCGGATCGAAGTCCCAGGCGTACCGTTCCGATCGGCTGTAGGCCGGTGCGGCCTCGCGTTCCCCTTCGGCCGAGCCATCCGCCAGGGCAGGGTCAAGGTGCGAGGAGGCGAAAAGAATCGACTGGTCATTCGGATGGAAGTAGGCGCAGGTGCATTTTCCCTTTCCCGTGCTGACCAGCTTCGGCGTCGCGCCGGGGGTTAAGGCAACGGAATAAATTTGATAGCCGTCCCAGTCCGGCGGTGGGGGTTGAAGGGTCGAGGGCTCGGGATACGCGGCGGCCTGGAAGATGATGGTGTTGCCATCGGGGCTAAAGTACCCTTCGCCGGCCTTCGCGAACCCATAGGTTACCTGGCGGATATTCTTCAGGTGGCGCGACTCGTTGGCGGCGACTTCCTCAGGAGTCATTCCCTCGGCTCCCGGAGGGCCGCCCGGACCGCCATACGAGCTGCCCGAAGAAGACGAAGGCCGCTGCTCTTGCGGCGGCGGATCGAGGGCCAGGATCGGTGCCAAGAGGGCCGCGGCCAGGGCAATCGGGAGCGTCATCGATGAGGGCCTCCGGGGTGATTCAGTGCTGGAGGGTCCCTTTTCGACCCCCCGCCTCGCGACTAGTATAGGGGCTGTGACCACCCTTCGCCAATCCGCCCGCCGCTTCGCCTTCCCGCCGCGTTCTCGGGCCTCCGTGTCGGAGCAAGTGAATTCGTGCCCAAGATTTACACGAAAACCGGAGATGATGGTACCACCGGCCTGCTTGGTCCCGGTCGCGTCGGCAAGGACGACCTCCGGATTGAGGCGTACGGCACCGTCGACGAGCTGAACGCCGTGCTCGGCGTGGCCCGATCGACCCCTTCGATCAGCCTCGACCTCGATCGCAAGCTGTCTCAGATCCAGGAAGAGCTTTTTTCCATCGGCGCGGCCCTGGCCGACCCAGACCCCGATGGCCCCTTCCACAACAGCGTGCCGCGCGAATTCGTGCTCCGGATCGAGCACGAGATTGACCACGTCGAGTCGGGCTTGCCGAAGTTGCAGCACTTCATCTTGCCTGGAGGCTCGCCCACGGCCTCACAATTGCACCTGGGCCGAACCGTCTGCCGGAGGGCCGAGCGCCTGGTCGTCGCCCTGAGCCATGCCGCGGGCCAACACGTGCCGACCAACCTCGTCATCTACCTGAACCGCTTGAGCGACTACCTGTTCGTGCTCGCCCGATCGGCCAATGCCGAGGCCGGCGTGGCCGACGTCCCCTGGAGAGGCCTGTGAAGCTTGCCGGATCGTCCATCCTGATCACTGGAGGCCGTCGCGTCGGGGCCTCGCTCGCCCGGTTGCTCGCCGACCGTGGCGCGAAGCTGGCCATGACTTATCGGACCAGCCGCGAGACGATCGAGCAGACCCTCAACGACTGCCGGACCCAGGGAGCAGCCGATACCCTCCCCATCGAGGCCGATCTGGTCGATCCCGAGCAGGCCGAGCGGGCCGTGCAACAGGTTGTCGAGCGGTTCGGACGGATCGACGCCCTGGTCAACATGGCGAGCATCTACGAGCGCACCCCATTCGCCGAACTCACGCCCGAGCATTACGACCGGATGATCGCGGCGAACCTCAGCGCCCCCTATCATGTGGCCGTCGCCGCCGGCAAGGCCATGCTGGCCCAGGAGCCGATTCCCGGCGCCGCCTCGGGCCTGAAGGGGAAGATCCTCTGTTTCGGCGATTGGGGAACCGATCGCCCCCGAGGGGGGGACCTGCCCTACATCATCGCCAAGGGGGGCCTCTCGACCATGACCCTGGCGATGGCCAAGGAACTGGCCCCCCACGTCGCGGTCAACCTGATCCAGCCAGGGACGATTGTCCCCTGGCCCGACATGACCGACGACCAACGGAACGAAATTCTTCGGGCCACCCCCCTGGCCCGCATCGGATCGGCCGATGACGCCAACCACCTGGTGCTCTATCTGCTTGAAGGAACCGATTTTGCGACCGGCGGCTGTTACCGGATCGATGGCGGCCGATATCTCGGAACCGATGATGAAGTGTCCTGATTCGGGGTTCTTTACCAACCGAATTCGTTGAAACGATTTGCCCGAACCCGGGGGCAGCGCGGTATAATCCGAAGCCGTGGAACCTTCGACGGGACAGAAGGTTCCAGAGACAATCTCGGGCAAGGACGATTTTCCGGAGGAGCATCGGGTACGGTGATCACCGGAGAGCTCCGGACGGTTTTGAACGTTCATGGCGACGGTGAAACCCGCGAGGCCGTGTCTCTCCTGCTCAACGCCGAAGGGTTGAGAAGCCGAGACGCCACCTCGACGGCCGAGGCTCGTGCTGCGCTGGCAAGTCCCGAGGGCCGAGACGCCCGACTCGTCTTGCTCGATGCCTCGCTCGACGAGGCTGAATCGTTCTGCCGCGACCTGATGCAATCGGTCCCCTCGCTTCCCCTGGTGCTCACCCGGGCCGAGGAGAACGCCTTGCCCGATGGGCTCCGCCCCTTGGCGGTCGAGGTTCTGGATCGTCCGCCCGATGGCTCGCGATGGCTCGCCGCCATCCGGGCCTGGACACAAGTTGGCACTCGATTACAGGAACTCGGTGCCGAGGCCGAACGCTGGCGGTCGATCTTCGAAGCGATTGACGAAGGGATGGCCCTTGTTGACCCCGAGGGTCGGATTCGATGGAGCAACGCCGCAATGGCCGGCTTGCTCGGCGACGAGCCGGCTGCCTTGCTCGGCCAGCGGCTCACCGATCGGGCAGCGCACCTGATTCCCCCCGGCCGTCAATGGCCCCACGATCGCACCCTCCGCAGCGGTTCCCGAAGCCGGGACGAGTGGGAGTTGGGCCATCACTGGTTCCGATCCTCCGCCGCCCCGATCCGAAATGCGCTGGGAGCCCTCAGCGGAATCGTCACGACCCTTGAAGACGTGACGCATGAGGTGCGGCTCCGCCAGCGGATTGCCCAGGTCGAGGCCGAGGCGGAGGCCCGTTCCGAACGCATTGATCGACTCGAACGCGACGCGAGGCTCTATCAAGCTCTTGCCGGCATTCCCGTCCGCCCCGAAGATCGGAACGCTCCACGTCACTTGCCGCTCAGTCGAGAGCTGCCCGAGGTTTTTTGCGACGCCCTGGAAGACTTCGGCCGCGTGCTCGACCTGCGATTGCTCCACCGCAGCTACCAGACCTCGAATCAGCCCGACGGCTCGGCCATTCTGACCGCCCTGGCCGATCGGCTTGCCACGGCCGGCGCGGGTCCGCGAGACGTCGTCGAGCTGCACGCGATGGCCCTTCGGCAGCGATCTTCCGGCACCAAAGTTGCCAAGATCAACGCGTATGCCGAAGAAGCCCAGGTCGCGGTGCTGGAGTTGATGGGCCGTCTTGCCGAACATTATCGCGCCGGTCTCGCCGCCGCGACCCGCTCCGGAGCGGTCGCATCGGATCGGTCCCCGGATCGCTCGGAGTGACCGCCTATGGACCGTTATGTCTTGAAACTGTATATCACAGGTCTGACGTCCCGATCGCAACGCGCCGTGGCGACGCTGCAGCGGCTCTGCGATTCGGAGCTCGCCGGCCGATACGAGTTGGTGGTCGTCGATGTGCTCGAACAACCCGAGCTGGCTGAGCAAGACAAGGTGCTCGCAACACCGACCGTAATTAAGGAACACCCTGAGCCGCAGCGCCGCATCATCGGCGATCTTTCCGACGCGGCTCGCGTGCTGGCGGCACTCGACCTCAACGATGGCGAGACGCACGCCCCACTCACGGATACCCGCGTCAAGGAGGCCGATTGAACCTTCCATGTCGATCACGAAGCTGCCTACGGAAATCCACGGTTTCGATCTCATCGCCTGCGGTGGTCTTCCCGAAGGGCGAGTCACCCTGGTCGCCGGATCGTCGGGCAGTGCCAAGACGGTCTTCGGAGCCCAGTTTCTCGCCGCCGGGGTGATGGTCCGCGATGAGCCAGGGGTCTTCGTCACCTTCGAGGAAACCCCGGATGACCTGCGGCGCAACTTCAGCGGCCTCGGCTGGGACATCCCTTCGTGGGAAGCAAACGACCGTTGGGCCTTTGTCGATGTCTCTCCCGATCCCGGGGAACAACCCGTTTTTGCCGGCGGCTACGACCTCGGTGCCTTGATGGCCCGCGTCCAGCACGCGGTCAAGAAAGTGGGAGCACGCCGGCTGGTGCTCGATGCCATCGGGGCCTTCTTCGGCCAGTTTCCTGATCAACACACCGTGCGATCCGAGCTGTTCCGGATGACCCGTGCCTTGCGGTCGCTCGGCGTGACCTCCCTGATCACCGCCGAGCGAGGGGAGGAGTACGGATCTGTCTCACGCTACGGCGTCGAGGAATTCGTCTCCGACAACGTGATCATCCTCCGCAACGTCCTCGACGAGGAAGTCCGCCGCCGGACGCTCGAAATCCTCAAATTCCGAGGCACCGACCATCTCAAGGGAGAGTGGCCCTTCACCATCGTCCCCGAACGGGGGATCGTGGCCATCCCTTTGGCCGCCTTGGAGCTGAAGCAAAAGTCGTCAGACGTGCGCATCTCGTCGGGCAACCCCGACATCGACCGCATGTGCGGCGGTGGCTTCTTCCGAGACTCGATCATTCTCGTCAGCGGGGCCACCGGCACGGGCAAGACCTTGCTCTCGACCGAGTTCATCGCCGGAGGGGCCCGCAACGGCGAGCGCAGCCTCCTGTTCGCGTTCGAGGAAAGCCGCGAACAACTCTTCCGCAACGCCGCCGGCTGGGGAGCCGACTTCGCAACGCTCGAAGCCGAGGGACTGCTCAAGGTGCTTTGCACCTACCCCGAATCGACAACCCTGGAAGACACCCTCATTTTGATCAAAGAAACGGTCGAGGAGTTTCAGCCCGATCGGATTGCGGTCGATAGCCTCTCGGCTCTGGAACGGGTCGCGCCCGTCAAGAGCTTCCGCGAGTTCGTCATCGGCCTGACCTCGGCCATCAAGGACAAGGAGGTGCCTGCCCTGTTCACGGCCACGACCGACAGCCTGCTCGGCGGCTCGTCGATTACCGAGGCCCATATCTCCACCATTACCGACTCGATCATCCTGCTCCGCTATGTCGAGCTGTTCGGGGAGATCCGCCGCGGCATGACCGTGCTCAAGATGCGCGGCTCGTGGCACGAAAAAGTGATCAGAGAGTTTACGATCGACGGCTCTGGGCTGCATCTCGGCCATCCGTTTCGGAACGTCTCAGGGATCCTCTCCGGTGTGCTCTCTCATGCGGGGTCGGCACCGGCGAATCGGATTGATGACCTGTTCCAGGACGATCCCACGCTTCCTCCGTCTCATTAATCCCGATGGCCCGCCCCCCCATGCGAGGTTTCGAGGATGGAAGGATCAAATGAGCGGCGGGAGGCTGTCCCCGTGCCTCTGAACGGACCGGGCCCTCCCCAGGCCCAGTCCGATGCCACCCCCTTTCAGCGGATGGTCGAGCACGGTGCCGATGGCGTGGCGATCCTTGACGCCTCGGGAGTCATCGTCTACGCCAATCCGGCCGCCTCGGCCTTGCTTGGCCGGCCCTTGACTCAGTTGATCGGCCGTCCGCTGGGCTTGCCGGTCGTCGCCTTCCAGTCGGCCGAGATCGACGTGCCGACCACCGGAGATTCCACGCGGATTGTCGAGCTCCGCTCAGCCGAAGGAATCTGGGACGGCCGACCCGCCTTGCTCGTCGGCCTGAGAGACGTCACGGCCTACCGTCGCCTGGCTGACAGCCAGCGATTCCTGGCAAGGGCCGGGGCCGAGCTAGCCCATTCGCTCGATCTTCCTACCACGGTGGCCCGCATTGCCCAGCTTGTCATTGAGGATCTGGCCGACGGATGCCTGATCGACCTGATCCAGGCCGACGGCAGTGTCCACCGCCCCATCGCCCGCCACGCAACCGCCGAACTCGACGCCTTGCTGAACCCGCTTCGAGACGGCTCCTGCGTCGATCTGAACGATCCGATCGGCCTTCCCCGTGCCCTCCGCACCGGCCGCCCCAAGATCTACAACCGAACCACCGAATCGGCCCTCGACTCACTGGCGACTGATCCCGTCCGTCGCCAGGCGCTCCGGAAGCTCGGCATCGGTTCGATCATGATCCTCCCCCTGATCGCTCGGGATCGGACCCTCGGGGCCTTGACCCTCCTGACCACGCGCCCCGGTCACTTCTTCTCGGCCGCCGATCTTCCCAGTGCCGGAGAACTGGCCACCCTGGCCGCCCTGGCCATCGACAACGCCCGGCTCTACGACGAGGCCCGAGACGCCGTCCGACGCCGAGACGAGTTCCTCGCCATGCTCTCGCACGAGCTACGCAACCCCCTCTCCTCGATCATTCACGCCGCCAACCTGATTCAGTCCCACCCGAACCTCCAGTCCAACCAGACCAACGCGATCGAAGTGGTGGCCCGACAGTCGCAGCAGATGAGCCGGTTGCTCGACGACCTGCTCGACATCTCTCGGGTCACCCGAGGCATCATCCATCTGGAGCGTCAGCCGGTCGATCTGCTCGACGTGCTTGAGCAGGCATTGGAATCGGCCCGCCCGGCGATCGAAGCCTCCCACCACCGTCTGCAACTGAACCTGCCAGGCAATTCCCTGGCGGTGGTCGGTGATCAGACCCGACTGGTCCAGGTGCTGGTCAACCTGCTGACAAACGCCGCACGCTACACCCCCCCTGGCGGCGAGATCACCCTGGAGATCGTCTCGGGGCCGCAGACGGTCGAACTCGTGGTCCGAGACACCGGTATCGGCATCGAACCCGAGTTCCTCCCCCGCATCTTTGACCTGTTTGCCCAGGGACGGCGCGGCCTCGATCGCTCGCAAGGGGGCCTTGGCATCGGCCTGACCCTGGTCCGGGAGATCGTCGAGCTGCACGACGGCTCCATCTCGGCCTTCAGTGACGGGCCGGGACTCGGCAGCACCTTCCGCGTCCGATTGCCGGTGGCCGATGTCGAGACCCTCCCCCTCGACTCGCCCAACGTTCCGGCCCCGCAACCGGCTCAGACCGATCGAAGCCCCCTTCGCATCCTGCTGGTCGAGGATCACGCCGACAATCGCGAGATGCTCCGCACGCTGCTGACCCTCAACGGCCACCAGATTGAAACCGCCGCCGATGGTCTGGCGGCCCTCGAAGCCCTCCGACAGCGCCCAGACCTGGCCCTGATCGACATCGGCCTGCCCGGAATCGACGGCCTGACACTCGCCCGGATCGTTCGATCCGACCCCGACCTCAGCGACCTCCCCTTGATCGCCGTGACCGGCTACGCCCGTCCCGAAGACCGTACCGAAGCCCTCGACGCCGGCTTCGACGACCATCTGCCCAAACCCGTCCGGCTCGAAGACCTCAAGCGCCTGCTCGATCGCCTCCCCCGGCGGTCCGACTCCTGATCCCCTCCTTTCCGCCCCCGCAACTCGCTCGCCACAGCCGCGATCACCCCTCGGCATCGCCGCCGCCGTCCATCGGAGCGAACCGGGCCGCCGCCACGGCCGATCGGGTTTCGATCGGCGGCAACGCTCCCCGGTCAAGCCGCGCCACCCGTTCGGCCACAAGGCGGTCGAGCAAGGGGTCGGGACCAAGTGGCGGGCCGAGGATGAACACCACGTCCGGATGTCGGCTCGACAGGTCCTCTCGGGCCGCGGTCAGGTCGCGGAGCAGGTGGACTCCCATCGACAGGAAATAAGGGACCATCAGGACTCGGGTCGCTCCGCGAGCCACGCAACGATCCCCCGCCTCGGGAATCTCCGGCGTGGTCAGCTCCAGAAAGCCCGCTTCGACAATCGGATAGGTCCCCTGCTCGGCCATCCGATCGGCCAGGCGTCTCAGGTCGGCGTTGGCCGGCTCGTGTCGGCTGCCGTGGGCAATCAGCAGGACGGCCGTCACGGCCTCGGTCTGCGGTCGGGGCATCGGGACCACCTTAGAACGTGCGACGGAGGGCGAGCCGTCGAGTCGTGATCGGCTCACGGTCGAGCCTCTTCCCGATTGTTTGCCTCCCCGACGACGCCGGCAAGGGGGCATCTTCATGATGATCACGTTGCGATCAGGCCGGCTTTCCTTCTCTCGGAACGAAAACCCGCCGCCCCCGGCACTCGTTCCGATCCGGAACAAAGGCGGACGCGGCGGTGTCGTGTGACGCAGGGGACTCGCCCGGTTCGGCCAGTGTCTCGCACGGCGGCAAGCCCCGATCGATCCCTCAGCGGGGCAATCCTCCAGGAGTCGGCAACCCTCCTGGAACGGGGGTCAGGTCGGGCAAGACGCCGGGAATGCCCGGCGGAGGAGGAGCGGCCGACGGCAGGCCCAGCGGCGAAACGCTTTCCGGAACCGGCGGAGGAGGAGGCGCGGAGGCCGGCTTCGCCAGGGCTCCGGGATGTCGGTCGGCCGCCGTTTCGGGACGAGCGGTGACCACCACCAGACGCTCGACTACCGTTGATCGGCCCCACTTCTCCGACTGGGATCGCGCTCCGAGACTGATCACGAGGCTTTCGCCCGGTTTGACCGGCCAGGCCCCCTCGACATGCGACCGGATGATCTCCGGCACCTGGAAGGACGCCTGGAGCTTCATGGCCCCGGTCTTGGAGACGGCCGGATCGTTCCCCTCTCCGAAGCGTCGAAAGAGGCCCGCGATCGGCCCTTGATCGCCCCCTTCGGGACCGGTAATCGCATCTTCGAACGATCCTGTGTGCACCCCTTGCAGGCTCGTCTCGTCGAGGTTCACCCCAACGACCAGGCCTTCGGGAGTCGGCGTGGCCGACAGGGCCATGTCCAGACCATTGTGCATCTGTTCCAGGATCGGCTGATAGGCCAGACCGCCTTCGCGGCCCGTCGGCTTCTCTCCCTGGCGTTCGAGATCGACGATGAGCTGGACGGTCGATCCGGTCATCGTCCGCGCCGATTGTCCTGCCGCAGCCACCGCCGAAGGGGCCTGCACGACTGAGGATCGCGCGGTCTTTTCCACATAGTTCACCAGATCGCGGACCGCCGGTTCACCGACGGCCCAGACCATCAGGCCCGCCTGCCAGTCGAGCCTGCGCGTGCGGCCCTTGAGAACGCCTCGCCAGTCGAGCCCCTCGACCTGGAGATCGCGGACCTCAAAGACGTAGCGGGGGCCGTTGGCCATCTGCTGGGGCAATTCCGCCGGGGTTCCCTGCGGCAAGACCGAGGGCTCCGGAATGGGGGCCGAAGGCGGCACGGGCGACGGCAATTGCGGGGGGCCTTCGAGCGGCGCCAGGAGCAAGACCAACGACGAGACAATCGCGCCGAGCATCTGGGAGTCCCTCCCTCCGAGCTGGCAATTTCGTATCCATCCGTTCCCTTTGAGGACCGCGAGGCGGCCCCCGGGGCGGCGGATCATAGCCCTGAGCCCTCGAACGGTCAACCGAACTCCTGGCACCCTTCGACCGGATTACGGCTCCTGGGTCCAGGGGGGAACAGACGATTCGGTCTGGCTCGGCTCGTCGGCAAACGGCTCCAGGTGGACGAGCACATCCCGCAGGGTCGGGAAGGCTTCCAGCAGGCGATCCTTGACCCGATGGCCGATCCGGTGCCCCTCGGCAATGGTCAACTGGGGGTCGACTTCCAGATGGATGTCTGCGAAGTACTCCAGCCCCGACTTCCGCACCCACAAGGTCTCGACTCCCTTGACCTCGGGATCGGCCAGGGCCTCGGCCTCGATCCGGGAGACGAACTCCCCCTCGGCCTGGGCATCCATCAGCTCGTGAGCACTTTCCCAGACGAGAACCACCGCCGATCGCACTATGATCGCCATGACGACCAGGGCGGCCACCTCATCGGCGAAGCGATACCCGGGTCCTCCCCATCGCACGACCGACAGGCCGATCAGGACGGCCAGGGCACTGAAGGCATCGGCCCGATGGTCCCAGGCGTTGGCGACCAGCGCTCTCGACCCCGTCCGCCGGCCGATCCCGATCTTGTACCGGAACAGGACTTCCTTGATCACCACGTTGACCGCGGCGATGACGAGGGTCCAGCCGGGGGGGATCTCGTGCTGCTCCGGCAGGCGTCGGATCGCCTCCGTCCCCACGAGAAGCGCCGAGCCGAGCACCAAGAGCGAGACGCTCAGGCCGGCGATCGCCTCAGCCCGGGTGTGACCGTACGGATGCTCGCGGTCCGGGGGTCGTTGCGCCAGCCTCAGGGCGACCAGCACGGCGAGCGACGTGACCACGTCTCCCAGCGAGTTGACCGCGTCGGAGATCAGGGCGAACGAGTGTCCGACCAGCCCGCCGACCAGCTTGGCCGCTCCGAGCCCGGCGTTGACCACCAGGCCCAGAACCGCCGCTCCGACGACCTCGCGGTACAGGGCCGCTCGCGACTCCTCTCTCGGCACCCTTGGCCCCTCTGTCACCGGCTCCGACCTCCCCGCCTCGATGGCTTCGAGCCTCGTTGTCCTGCCCAGGCGTTCCTCCCCCTTATACCCGCCCGATCCGGTCCGCGCCCGCGCTGATCTTTCTGGGTCTGCTCTGGGATGAATTCGGGATGAAGCCCGAGCCCACTACTCCGACTCGAATCGAGCCGGCTCCGGCATCCTGCGAGAATCCCTCCGATGAGCACGACATGGACCGATTCCGCCCGTTCGCAACCTGCCTCCTCCTCCCTCCTCGATTCCCTTCGCCACCGAGCCTCGCGGACGACCTCGTTGATGCGTATGGGGTACGACGAAGGCTGGATCGTGCTCGGCGTTGCCGCGATGGGGATGTTCAAGGTCCTGCCCATCGCCCTGCCGCTGGTGTCTGTCTCTCCGGCAACGGCCCTGCTCTCGTCGGCTCTGCTGGGCCGGCACACGGGGAGCCAGCGGTCCAGCGGATCGGGGCAACCCTGGCGGACTCCTTCGGCCGGGGGCACTTCGGGGCGATCAAGGGGATCGCCATGGCGATCGTCATCGGGGCCTCGGCCCTTGGTCCCCTGCCGCTGGCGATCGCCCGGGACAGCCTCGGCCACAACGACCTCGCCCTGATGGGCCTGATGATCTTCCCGGTCGCCGCCGGCCTCGCCGTCCGGTCGGCCCGGCCACCGGTGCTTCCCGAGACCGACCGAGGGCCCTCGGCTGCTCCGGCCTGAGCAGCATGGATCGCACCCGGTCCGATCCATGCTGCAACCAATCGACACGGAAACACGCAAGCCTTGACCATTGCGACCGTATGGCTCAGAATTCAGGCATCTCTTTCGAGATCGCCCTGGCTCCCCAGGGGGATCGGTCGTCCCTCTAACGCTGCGGACGCTGCGTCATGGGCCTGTCCGACGGAAACGCGTTTCTCGATCAGCTTGTGACTATTTTCCGATTGGGCAGCACCGCGCCCATCTCGGTCGAGCACGAGGAGCTGGTCGGGCGAGTCCAGGCCCTTTACGCGTGCATCATTCGGGGAGACTTCGCGGCGTTGGGGGAGTTGATGACCGAGGACGTCTGCCTCGACATCGACGCGCCGTCGATGCCCGCCTTCCACGGGACGACCCACGGCCGGGCCGAGGTCCTTGCCGTCATCGAGCGGAACTTCGCTCAGGTCGGCGAGCAAGTTCCGAAGGTCCACGAGGTGGTTGTCCAGGGAGAGACCGTGGTCGTCCTCTGCCGGGAATCGGGCCAGGTGATGCCCGACGGCCAGCCCTATGTGCTGAGCTGGCTCCAATTCTTCACCTTCCGCGAGGGCCGGCTGAGTTTGATCCGCGAGAGGATCTCCTGACCGGCCTCGTCCGGGGTCGACTCGTTCGTGTCAGGGGGTCGGCAGCGGAGGGCGGATGGACGGGGTCGGCTCGACCGGAGTCTCGGGCTCGGGGGCCTGCCGAGGCTCGGAACGTCGCAGCGGTTCCAGACCTGGCTCGGCTCCGGGATTCGGCTGCGGCTCGGTGCGGGGCAGCGGTTCCAAGATCGGTTCGGAGCGCAGTTCCCCAAGGGGACGGTCGGTTGTGGAGCCGGGCAGAACGGTCGTGGTGGTCCCCTCCGGCGCAACCAGTTCGTTAAAGACCCGCGAGACACCGACGGTCGAAATGGCCAGCGCCGCGGCCCGATCCGCCGCCTCGGGGGTGGGCACGCTCCCCCGGAGAATCACCACTCCGCCGGGCCGGGCGTCGATGACGAACCGGCTGCCGGTCAACTCCTTCTCCCAGAGCAACCGGCTGTAGACGCGGGAGGTCACCTCCATCGACTCGACCGCGCCTCGGGTCCGGGAGAAGGCAGTTCGCAAGCTCCGCTCGACCGCCCGGCCCGCCGTGTCGAGCGCGCCACCGACGACCTGCCCGACCTGTTCCGCCGGCCCTTCGGGTCGAAGGATTTGAGCCTCGGCGGTCGACGCCGTCCCGATCAAGGCCAGAGCCGCCAGCCAGGCTCCCTGATGGTTGAGCATTTTCATGGGTGCATTCCTCCGTGATTGGCGATTCCTGATCGCTGCCTGCTCCTCCGATCGGTTGCGGACGAGCCTGTCGATCAAGTATGGCATCCCTTCGCCTGGCGTCGAGCCGAATTCTGGGAAGAGGGGGAGCCTGCATCCCCCCTTGGCGTCTCGGCGACAGGCGGATTGCTCTCTCAATGCGGCGAGCGGCCAGAACCGCGAGCCGGGAGGCCGCCCCCGGAAGGCATCCGTTCGTGGGACGACATCGGGAGGAACACGGTGCGCCGCGCCGCAAGGCTCCGGTGCGCTCTGAGCCGTCGTCGCTTCTGTCAGGGCAGAAACGGGTTGCGTGGATCGAGGCGGTTCGTTTCGTCACAGTGCGCCGCGATGCTGGCGGGGTTCGAGGCCAGGTGCCGGGCCGTTGCCGAGCGATCGGGGCCGCTCGGTCTGGATTGGGCGGAGGTGGGGGACGGTGCGCCTCGGGTGCGCGGCTCGGTGCGCCTGAGATGGTTGTTGATCGTCGTTGTGGCACTTGGGCTTACGGCGATCGAGGCCGTTCGTTTCGTCAGAGTGCACCCGTTGAATTGGCTTCGTTTCGCGCTGATCGGCCCGGAGTCGAGGTCGAGGGAGTATCGAGGGATTCGGGGATCGTATCGAATTGCCAAAGAGGGGGCCTGGCGTCGAACCGGATGGTCGTCGGCCCGGGAGGGGACGGCGGAGGGATCGACACGATGCCATGCCTTTTATCATCGGGAATTGGCGGGGCCTCAGTCACACAAATGATCGGTTACGACCGCGTCGCCGATCGGCAGGAGAGGGGCAACGGGGGAGGGATGTCGCGTAGAGGCGCAACGGCGCGGAGGAGAGGGAAACGAGCGCGAAGAAAAAACGGAACGAGAGGTCGCGATCGCACGCGCTGAGTTCGCGTCTCGGCGGCTCTGCGGCTTTGTGCGAGATCCCTGCCACATCTCGGTTGTCGAAATCCGTTGGTGCATCCTGAGGATTTCGATTGAAATTGCGATTGCGCGTATGTATGGTCGCGGGACAGATGCGACGGACGGATCGAGTCACCACGGAGGATCCAACCGATGAGAACCGTCTGCAAGACAGGGGATCGGCGCAAAGGCCTTTCGATGATCGAATTGCTGGTGGTCGTCGGGGTGATGGCCATTTTGGCCGCCCTGCTGCTGTCGGCGGTGATGTCGGCCCGGGAAGCGGCCCGGCGGGCGCAGTGCCAGAGTCAACTGAGGCAACTAGCCCTGGCCTTGCAGACCTATCACGGGACATTCGAGGCGTTCCCGCTGGGGATGACCCTTGGCCACGATCCGAGGTGGATGAACCCCGATGCGCCTCCGTTCCCGGACGAGAGCTTCCTCGTCGCCGTGCTCCCCTTCATCGAGCAGCAACCGGCCTACGACGCGATCAACCACGGGCTCTGGATCGTCTCGGCGGAGAACACGACGATCCACGCCTTCCGCCTGAGGACCTTTGCCTGCCCGAGCGATCCCGGCGCGGGCGAGGCGTTCCCAATCGGCACCTTCGGCGCGTCTCCCCCGTACACGACCCCGGAGTCGCGATCGTCGCGCTTCAGCTACGTCGGGAACCTCGGCGCTGTGGCCGTGGAGCTGCTGAATGCGCCGGATCCCGACCGTCCGGTCGATCGCCGGCTTCGGGAGCAGGTCAACGGGCTGATCACGTTCGATCCCGTGCGGATCGCCTCGATTACGGATGGCCTGAGCCAGACGATGCTTCTTTCCGAGCGCGCTGTCGGGCCGATCATGGAAGGCGACGACCCGTATTTCCACGGCTTCGCCCGCTGGTATCTGGGCTCGCGGTACCAGACCCTCTTCACCACAACCGCCCCGCCCAACGGGTCACTCGATGAGAATCCGCACATCGCCCTCGACTCGGCTTCAAGCCTTCACCGTGGGGGCGTGCTGGTGGCGATGACCGACGGATCGGTCCGCTTCGTCTCGGAAACGATCAACTCCTGGGCAATTGACCCGGCCTCGGGCCCCTCCGGCGCCGTCCTGGAACCGGGCGGCTGGTGGCGCGACCTCCCCACGCCCGGCGTCTGGCAGGCGCTTGCGACCCGAAGCGGTGGCGAGGTGATTACCGACAACTCGTATTGAACGCCTGGCTCGCAAGCGGATCACCTGACTCGCAAAAGCCCGAGCGGTGCCGATCGAGTATTGAAGCGAATTGCCTCGGTGAGCGGAAACGCCAGCGGATCATCCCGATCCAGACTTCTGTCGCCCAGCCACCGATTTCCGATCGTCTGGATGGGTTGCCAAGACAGAGGATGGCTCCGAAGGAATCCTCACGAGGATAGGGGATCAGCGTGCAGAGTCGTATAGTTCGAAATCGCGCCCGAACAGCTCCTTGATCTGCTGCATCGCCTTCGGCGAAACAATCGAGACGTCTTGACTTCGGTTCCGATTCGAGGCCCGTAGGTGTTCAAGCTGGATTTCGACGCTGGATTCGGCGATTGGCTGAAAAAAGCGTTCGACTCCCTCTTTCAGATGTTCCATCTTGATGAAATCGGTGACGAGCACGCGGCCATTGGGGTCGGTCACGTCATCCCAGACCGACGCCGAATGAGTGGCCACGTGGATGGACTTCCAGGGGTCGGTGCGCAGCTCGCGGATCGTTTCGAGGAAGCGTTCCAATCCTTGGACATGGTCAAAGGTCTTCGTTTTGCGAAGGAGTTTTCGGATGACCTTCGCGGGGAGCGACTCGGGAGTGGACCGCAGCGAATTGCCAAGCGCTTCGCGGTAGAGATACCAGTACATACTCAAACAACGATCGACCGGCTCTCTGACAACCACGAACGACTTGATGTCGTCAAAATTTTTGTACAGATACTGTTTTGCGTAATACATTTTTTTGAACATGAGATCCCCAAGCGGCGTTCGAAACCGATTGAGGACCGAGTTCCAGTAGATCGTCTCTACCTGCAAGAAGGAAGGAACATAAACGCCCTTCCACCCTTGAGGCTCGGGTGGGCTCCAGTAATGGTGCCCCAGCGCCCGGTGAAGCGACGTGCCCGCGGTCTTCTTGATATGCAACCAGAGGTAGGGTTGCCGGAATCCGGGTTGCACCAAAATCTCTCGTCGATCCGGCACCATGAAGCGGTTCCTACAATCTTATCCGAGACATGCTCATAGTTGTGACCGGTTTCATTCTACTTCGAAGGAACACATGCAAACGATTGTTCCGCATGAGAACCATTCGCGAGAAGAACCGGTTTTCCAGAACGTCCAACCGACTCCCCGGCGTGTCGACCTGGCTGGACATCGCCTGGAACCGACCAATCGCTTGGCCCTGGGTTGCGGCCACGACAGGTTGGAACCATGGAGGCGATCCGTCGGATCATGAATTCGACTCAACCGCCAGACAGGCCGGCACCAGGGCTCGACACGGGGACGGACGACTCCAGCCATGCCACCTCAGGCCACGATAAATCCAGGCTCACAAAAAATCAAAATTATCATGTGGCATTTCAGAACACTTCGCTGCCAGGAACCGCTTCCAGGGAGGGACATGATTGTTTGGATCAGGAGGGATTTTCTCGATTCGAGCGAGCGTTCTCACCTGGCCGCATCGTGCCGAATGGGGAGCTACAATAAGGTCGGTCCAGGTTGCCGCGCGATCGGCGAAGCGGACCTAACAAATCATTTATTTTTCTATATTTATCAGAGCATTTCGATTATATTCTGTTTGCCCTGCGTTTGATTTCTGAGGCAACCGGGGTGTGCCGACGAAGGAATGGAGAAGATTGGATGAGGGAGAAACGGGAGCCTTGTTCGGGCCGAGGGGGCAGGCTAAGGTGGGCTGCGATTCGACGGAGAGAGGCGCGAACCGAGGGAGCATCACGATCGATGAACGAACGATTTCGAATGAACATGATTTCCGAACGCCTCGCGTGTTTGGCGTTCGTGGCGGCGGCAACCGTGGTGCCGCTGGCGGGGGCGGTTGGCCAGGAGAAGATCGAGCCCGGCCAGGAGGCGGTGAAGGCGATCTGGCCGGGGATCAACCCGGACGGGGGCGTGCTGCTGCCAAACGGCTGGACCCTGAAGCCCGCGGGCGCTCAGGTGGCGCTGAACGGGGACTTCCCGGTTTTGATGGCGAGGCATCCGAGCGATCCGGTGCTGGCGGTGCTGTTTGCCGGCTACCGCGAGCACGAGGTGGTGACGATCGACACGGAGACGAACCGGGTGATCGGCCGGGTGGCGCTGCCGGCGTCGTTCTCGGGGTTGGTCTGGTCGCCGGACGGGAAAAGGCTGTTTGTCGGCGGTGGGTTCGACGACCTGATCTATCGCTTCGACCACGAAGATGGACTGCTCTCCGGTCGGGTTGCGTTCCGCTACCCTGGTCCGCTGGTGGCGGCCGACCCGCCTCCTGAGGATGAGCAGGACATCCGCCGGACCGGCCAGCGCGTGCCGGGAGGAATGGTTCTGTCGGGAGACGGCCGAACGCTCTGGGTGGCCAACGTCTGGGGAGACACGGTCGCACGGTTCGACGCCGAGACGGGGGAGTTCCTGGGCGAGACCTTCACCGGCGTGAAGACTTATCCGTATGGCCTGGCGATAGACGAGGCTCGGGGGCGCGTCTACGCGAGCCTCTGGGGGGCGTCGGCCGTGGTGGCGATCGCAACCGAGACGGGGGACCGGATCGCGCGCTGGCCGACCGAGGAGCACCCGAACGAGTTGGTGCTGGCGAGGGAAGGGAAGATCCTCTACGTCGCCAACGCGAACCGGAACACGGTGAGCGTGATCGACACCGACGAGGGACGATCGCTGGAGACAATCGGCACGGCGATCGCGCCGGACGCCCCCTCTGGTTCGACCCCAAACGCCCTGGCACTGTCGCCGGACGAGTCGGTGTTGTTCGTTTCGAACGCGAACACGAATCACGTGGCGGTCGTCAACGTAGAGCAGCCGGGCCTGAGCCGGCCGATGGGGTTCCTGCCCGTTGGCTGGTACCCGACCTGCGTGCGGCTCTCGGCAGACGGCAAGACGATTTACGTGAGCAACGGCAAGGGGGCGATGTCGCGGTCGAACCGCCAGGGACCGCAGCCGACCCCGGGCCCGAGGCCGGCGACGGCCGAGTACATCGGCGGATTGTTCGAGGGGACCCTGTCGGTCATCCCGATGCCCTCGCCCGATCGGATGGCCGAGCTGACCCGCACCGTCTACGAGTGCAGCCCACTCGATCGTGAGAACCCAGCGGCCGTCACCGCTGAACGGCCAGAGGGGAACCCGATTCCGGCGAAGGTGGGAGAGCCGTCGCCGATCAAGTACTGTATCTATATCGTGAAAGAAAATCGGACCTATGATCAAGTCTTCGGCGATATGCCCGAAGGCAACGGCGAGCCGGCGCTCTGCCTCTTTCCGGAGGAGGTGACGCCGAACCACCACGCGCTGGCGCGTGAGTTCGTCTTGCTGGACAACTTCTATGTTGAGAGCGAGGTCTCGGCCGACGGGCACGAGTGGTCGATGGCGGCCTACGCCACCGACTTCGTCGAGCGAACCTGGCCGCTCGGCTACCGGGGAGACCGACGCGTGCCGTACCCGTCGGAGGGGAACTTCGAGATCTCCCGGCCGGCCGGCGGCTACCTTTGGGATCGGGCCCGAGAGGCCGGGATCAGCTATCGCTCGTATGGCGAGTTCATCCGCAACGGCCCGACCCCCGACGCCCCGGGAGTCGCCACCGTCGAGGCGCTGGAGGGGCACTTCGACCCCTTCTTCCGCAGCTACGACCTGAACTACCCCGACGTGAAGCGGGCCGAGCGGTTCCTGGAGGAGCTGGCGCGGTTCGAGGCGGAGGGGGAGATGCCGCAACTGATCATCATCCGCTTGCCCAACGATCATACGTCCGGCACTCGGGTGGGCGCTCCCACGCCGAGGGCGATGGTTGCCGACAACGACCTGGCGCTAGGGATGCTCGTTGAGGGGGTGAGCAAGAGCCGGTTCTGGCCGGAGACGGCGATCTTTGTCGTTGAGGACGACGCGCAGAACGGCCCCGACCACGTCGATGCGCACCGGACCGTCGCCCTCTGCATCAGCCCGTATACGAAGGGGACGGGGAAGGACTCGACGATGTATTCCACCTCGTCGATGCTTCGGACGATGGAGCTGATCCTCGGCCTGGAGCCGATGAGCCAGTTCGACGCCGCCGCCCGCCCGATGTATGCCAGCTTCCGGCCCGAGCCGGACCTGCGACCTTATGATCATCGGCCCGCGCGCATTGATCTGAATGAGGTCAACCTTGCCACCGCCTGGGGTACCGAGCTGTCCGACCGGCTTGATCTGACTCAGGAAGACGCCGCCGACGACCTCTTGTTCAACGAGATCATCTGGCGGTCGGTCAAAGGTGCCGATTCCCCCATGCCCGCCCCCGTCCGCTCGGCGTTCGTCCTCCAGGTTGAGGGCGAAGACGACGACGACGACGAGGATGAAGACGGCGAATAATGCTCGCCCGGAGAATGGCCCCGGTGGGGTGGCGGGTTGAGCAGGGTCTCAGCCACCCCGCCCGAGGGGCTGATAAGTGATCAGGTCCCGATGAACTCGATGAAGAGTTGATTGTTCGAGCGATCGACCCAGATGCGGCGGAGCCCCTGGGAGTCGTCGAAGTAGACCTCGGGAAGGGCCTCGATGCGGTCGTGATCCCACCAGGAGGGGAAAGCGTAGCGAACGCTCGCGGGGCGATCGCCGGCCGGGGGCGTTTGGAGCCCCTTGGCGGCAATCAGGCGCTTGAGATAGGCGTTGTCGATCGGTTGCAGGACCCAGGCGAAGGACGGGTCCATGCCCCACGTCTCGCCGTGGTAATGCACGATCCTGACGGTTGCGGGCGTTGCCTCGCCGAACAGTCCCTCCAGCGGCTCGATCGCCTCGTCACGCGACGGGCCGCATCCCACAGAGGCCAGCACGGCGACCATTGCCCACCGCCCTGCTCTGCTGATGAGTCGTCCGGACTCGCCCGCGGTGCGCCGCATGGGCATGACGATTCCTCCTGACGCGGTTGTCGCAACTTCGGACCGTCGTCGGGTGATGGCATCACCCCGATGCTTACGTCTCGAAGTTGGGCAGGGTTCGGCGACAGGGTGGCCACACGATGGTGTTTCGTACGGGGCCTCCGGATCGCTCAGGCGGGGGGCGTGATCTTACCACGGGCCTCTGTCGAGGGGGTATCGTCGGCTCGGAGGGTTTCGATCTCGGAGACCTTGACGATGACCACGGCGATCGACTCGCCCAGGGTGTTGAAGACTTCGAGGATGGCACCCTCCTCCCCTCCGGAGGGATGAGGGATAACGTCCACGAGGGTGGCGACGTCGCCACGCTTCAGGCCGAGGTCGTCGCGGTCGCGGCAGAGGGCTACGCGATCGTAGAGGGAGGGTTTCATGGCGGGAGGCTCACGAGCATCGTGGGGGCATGGAATCTCGGGTGGCACGGGTGACCTCACCCGTGTGACCCCCATCGCAGGCGGAACCAAGGGGAACACCTCGATTCACCTGGCGTTCGGTTCCGGGACGGGCGGAGCCTGGAGACGTCGAAGAGGAACGAGGGCGGTCGCATTGGAAAGGTGGAGTGAACACTGGCGAGAACATCTATTCTACTCAGGCCATCACATATCGAAACCTATGGGACCATCAGTACCACCCGCTTGGAGTGGCGGCGAGGTGATCTCTGCCGGCTCATAGTGAAGGGCCAAGGGCCGCCGGGCTCAGGCGGTCGAGGGAGGGAGGAGCCGACGCCGGAGCAGGAACAACGCGACCATCGCCGGGAGGACGAGCGTCATGGTCGACGGCTCCGGGATTGCGGTGAGGCGGAACCGGCCGTCGGTGAGCGTGACCTGGGCCGTGCCGCTGCCGGTGGTGAATTCGAGGATGTTCCGCGCGGAGAGCGCGACCGACAGTTGGTACTGGCCCGGTCCCAGGAGGCCGGACAGGGAGACCCGCTGATCGAAGGTGTCGGTGAGGATCTGCAATTCGGCGAAATCGTCAATCGCGTAATCATAAATGCCGAAGGCGTATTCATTCTCGCCCATGCCTTCGGTGAAACCGGAGACGAGGGCCGACCAGGACCAGGACATGGTCTCGGTGAGGGTGAACGTGATGAAGGACCGCGTGGCGGCGAGCGTCTGGCTGAACAGGGCGTCGTCGGACTGGGTGATGACCTCGCTGTAGACGAGCGCATCCGCGACGTCGTAACCCCGGAAGGGGCCACCGAGTCCGGGATCACCCGGATCGAAGCCGCTCTCCAACCTGGAAGCGACGACGCCGTAATACCCGAGGCCGTTCGGCTGATTGGTCCCGGCCCCGCTCTCGGCCAGATAATCCTCCGTCCCGGGGGCCGTGTCGGTGTCGAGGAGGTTCAGGCGCGGGGTGAACGGCGGGCTGAACGACGCCTGATCCTGGATGAAGATCTGCGCGCTGGCCCGCCGGATGCTGTCGTTCAGGGTCCCGGCGTCGCACATCCCAGCCGCCGAGGTGACGACGATCGCCAGGGCCACGCCGCTCGTTCGGAACAGGGTCTTCATGCGGTATTCCTCCCAGTGTGCCTCCGACAAGCCGATTGAGAAAGTCACCCCAATCGGAGAAGATCGGGATTGTACACAAATGATCGGTTAGATTCTACCACGTTTCGTCCAATTGAATTGTACACGTCTGTCCGGAATGGTAGACAGTGATCCTCAGGACGACTGGGTGGTCGGGACAGGACGCAGCGTGCCCGGTCGGGTGGCACGGGTGACCTCACCCGTGTGACCCCAATCGCAGGCGGAACCAAGGGGGGCACTTCGGTTTGCCTGGCGTTCGGTCCCGGGACGGGCGAGGCCTGGAGACGTCGAACGAGAGGTGGAGGCGTTTGTGTCGGCAGATCGGGCTGAACACTGGTGAGGACACCAGTGCCACCCAGGTCATTATGTATTGAAACTTATGAGGCCACCAGTGCCACCCGCCGGCCAGTCGGGCACGGTTTCCTTCGGCACCGATCGGAAGGGTTTGTTGCCGGCCCACCAGAAGTGGACCCTCAGATTGAGTTCGTCGTCGGAGTTGGACGCGAGCCCGAGGGAGATCGCCTCGGCGAGGTCGTCCACGGTCGGGTGCTCGACCTGCTCGGCGGTGTCATCCGCGTCGGTGAGCTCCACCAGCACGCCACAGGTCGGATCGGGGAGGGCCGGCTCGGGCCCTCCCGTGTGTCGCTCGTCGATCCAGAAGAGGGTGCCGCAGCCCTTGCATCGCGTGAATCGGGGCACGTCGGGCATGTGCATCGCGATCATGGACCCGTCGGTGAAGGAGACGGCCCCGAAGGTATTGCCCGACAGCCAGGTGGGGACGCTCACCCGGGTTTCGCAGCTCGGGCATGCCAGGATTCGATTCGGTCCGAACATCATGAGTCGACCCTCCCGATCGATGATTCCCTTCCCTCAACGATCTCCGCCGCGCCGGACTCGGATCGGATCCCGCACGTCCGGTGTGCCTGGCCGACGACGTCGCGTCGTGACTCGCCCCGGGCCTCCGGTCACACGATCCGCAACGATCCATTCGGGTTGAGATCAGGGTTGTGACAGGGAGAATCCACACAAACGCATCCTTTTCTTCCCGAGACGACAGCATGGATGCTCTCGCCCGTGAAAACGAGGTTGCAGGAAGAACCAGGAGAAGAACGCCCCGGTTTGCCCGGCGATTGGTCCGGGGACGGGCGGGGCCTGGTGACGTCGATCGGGGGACGAGGGCGTTCGTGTCAGCAAGACGGGCTGAACACTAGCGAGGACACCAGTGCCACCCATGTCGTCACATATTGAAACTTATGAGGCCACCAGTGCCACCCGTCGACGAAGACGAGGACGAGGATGAGGACGGCGAGTGATTCTCACCTGGAGAATGGCCTTGGTGGGACGGAATTTCGGGTGGCACTGGTGGCCTCACCAGTGTGACCCCAATCGCAGGCGGAACCAAGGAGGAACACGCCGGTTTGCCCTGCGTCCGGCTCGGGGACGGGCGAGGCCTCGAGACGTCGAATGGGGGACCAGGGCGGTCGCGTCGGCGGGCTGAACACTGGTGAGGACACCAGTGCCACCCAGGTCATTATGTGTTTGCATTTTTGTGGCTACCAGTGCCACCCGCCCGAATCGCAGGCGGAACCAAGGGGGGCACCTCGGTTCGCCCGGCGATTAGCCGGGGACGGTCGGGGCCTGGAGACGCCGGACGGGGAACGAAGGCGATCGCGTCGCCAAGGCGGCTGAACACTGGTGAGGACACCAGTGCCACCCAGCCGGGGCCGAGCCCTCCTGCTGGCCCGTGCGCTCGACGAGCCGACACGCGTGCAGTACGAGCTGGAGCAACTGAGGGACACCCTGGCGACGACAGCGAAGCAGAATAAACGCAGGAAGCCCAGTACGTTCGAGCTCCTCAACGATCCGGAGCAGTTGGACTACTCCTTAACTTGATGGCTATGGGGCACGCTGCGCTTTGCCCCGGCCACCCGCCCGCACGCTATCCTATTCAGTCATCCGGCCAAGCATTATACTATTGCACTAGGGAGAGGGATTCATCCCGAACAAAAGGCCCTCAAAACATTAACTAGAGCAATTATTGCAATGACAGAACCCAAGAGGGAAAGCACCGAGATAATAGATTGCAACACCAATGACATCGGAGATGACTGGAGGGATTTTCTAGCAAATCGCCCCCCGTTAACTTGCGCCAAAATAGACAGAGTGGCAACCCAAAAAAGTCCACCTTCAATAATTATCAAAACTCCTGAACTTTTATTATATTGTGACGGAGAATGCCAATCATTTACTTATTGCAGTGGAAAAACAACAGCATCGGGCAGGCTATTCGGAGGAATCAATAGTGATCAAGGTCCAACTGCCACAAGAAATCCTGCTGACAATCCTCCTTATGACGTAATTCTAATTTACGAATGCGAAACATGCAAAAGAGTGGTCAAAAGTTACGCTATTCGATTCTGGAGCATTGCTCGCACAGACAGTGAAATCTCGCTTGTTAATGTAGAAAAAATAGCAGAGTTTCCTTCATTTTCGCCACGAACTCCAAGCAAATTGACCAAACTCGTTGGCCCCGATCGCGACTATTTCCTCAAAGGCAGAAGGGCAGAAGTCGAAGGATTAGGAATAGGTGCGTTTTCATATTATAGAAGAATTATAGAAAGTCAAAAAGATCGCTTATTAGATGAAGTAATTCGAGTATGCAGGCACACAAAAGCAAGCGACGACGTAATTGAAAGATTGGAAAATGCAAAACAGGAAATCCAGTTTAAAAAAGCAGTTGAGAATACAAAGGATGTCATTCCAGCGACGCTATACATCAAAGGACACAATCCGTTTACACTTCTTCACAACGCATTGAGCAGAGGTCTGCATGGCAGGTCTGATGAAGATTGCCTGGCCGACGCGAGTGCCATTAGAATCGTCTTATGTGAATTTTCAGAAAAACTATCTGAAGTAATGAAGGATGAGAAGCAGTTAAATGAAGCATTAAGTCGCCTATTAGAAAGCTGACAAGTCGACCCGCGGGGCTCGCGTGTGCGGATTCAGAGGGGGAGGGCGTGCGGGGCACGCTTGGGCGGGCCCCACGGGTCGTAGTGCGGGGGGGGTGAGGGAAGGGGAGGAGGACCCCCTCACCCGGCCTGCGGCCACCCTCTCCCCCGGGGACGGGGGAGAGGGAAGGGGAAGGAAGGGTCAGGAGCAGCCCATGGAGTTGCCGCAGTTGAAGCAGCGGTAGCAGGTGCCGCAGCGGACGGTGAGGGCACCGCAGTTGTCGCAGGAGGGGGCGTCGGACTGGAAGCGGGCGAATTCTTGTTGCTGGGCGCCGAGGCCGATCTCGTGGGAGGGGACGAGGGAGTCGGTGCGGGAGGAGGAGGAAGAAGAGTGGGAGGAGGCGGCCTCGGCGTCGTCGAGGTCGGCCATGGTGGCGGTGCGGTGGCCGTTGGTCTTGATGACGGGGGTGCTCGGCGCGGTGGGGGCGTCGAGGTCGGCGGAGGGGCCGGTTAACGCGGCGGCGGGAGCGGGGGAGACGGTGATGGGGCTCGTGGGCTCGACACCGTCGCGGCGAGGGGTGTTGGCCTCGCGGTAGCCGGGGATGAACTGGATGCCGAGCCAACGGAAGATGTAGTCGGTGACGCTCTTGGCGATCGGGATGTCGGGGTTCTTGGTGAACCCGGCCGGCTCGAACCGGCTGTGGGCGAACTTGTTGACGAAGACTTCGAGCGGGACCCCGTATTGCAGGCCCATCGAGACGAGCGTGCCGACGACGTCCATCAGGCCGCCGACGGTCGACCCTTCCTTGGCCATCGTGATGAACAGCTCGCCGGGGCGGCCGTCGTCGTAGAAGCCGACGTTGATGTACCCTTCATGACCCTGGATGTCGAACTTGTGGGTCATGCTGCGGCGGGTGTCGGGCAGGCGCTCGCGACGCGGGGGGCCGATCTCGGCGGGGCGACCGCCAACGGGGGCGGGAGCCTGCGCGGCGGCGGGCTTGAAGCCGGCGCGTTCGCGCTGAAGGCGTTCGTGCTCGGCATCGAGGGCGGCCTTGGCGGCGTTGACCTCGTTCCAGGCCTTTTCCAGATCGGTCTTGGCCTTGGCCAGCTCGGCAGCGATCTTCTGCTCCTCGCTGGAGGTGCTGACCGGCTGCGATTCCTTCGAACCGTCGCGGTAGATGGCCAACGCCTTCAAGCCGAGCCGCCAGCCTTCGAGGTAGGCGTCTCGGATGTCGGCGACGGTGGCGTCGCGAGGCATGTTGACGGTCTTCGAGATCGCTCCCGAGAGGAATGGCTGCGCGGCGGCCATCATGCGGACGTGCCCTTCCCAGGCAATCGTCCGGACCCCGTTGCGCGGCGGGAAGGCACAGTCGAAGACGGAGAGGTGATCGTCGTCGAGGCCGGGGGCCCCTTCGATCGTGTCGTGCTCGTCGATGTAGTCGAGGATGCCCCGGATCACCGGCTCGTCGTAGCCGAGGGTCTTGAGCGCCATCGGCACGGTGCGGTTGACGATCTTGAGCATGCCGCCGCCGGCGAGGCTCTTGTACTTGACCAGGGCGATGTCGGGCTCGATGCCGGTGGTGTCGCAGTCCATCATGAAGGCGATGGTGCCGGTCGGGGCGAGCACGGTGACCTGGCTGTTGCGGTAGCCGTTGGCCCGGCCCAGTTCGAGGCACTCGTCCCAGACCTTGCGGGCCTCGGCCAAGAGGGCCTCGGGGCAGGACGGGTCGATCGACTCGACGGCGTCGCGGTGCATTTCCATGACGCGGAGCATCGGCTCGCGGTTGATCCGGAAGCCCTCGAAGGGTCCGAGGCGGCCGGCGTGCTGGGCGCTGGTCCGGTAGGCCTCGCCGTGCATGATGGCGGTGATCGCCCCGGCCAGGGCTCGGCCTTCGGGAGAGTCATACGGCCGGCCGGTCGACATGATGAGCGCGCCGAGGTTCGCGTAGCCGAGCCCGAGCGGGCGGAAGGCGTGGCTGTTGGCGGCGATCGTGTCGGTCGGGTAGCTGACGTGATCGACGAGGATTTCCTGGGCCGTGATGAAGATGCGGCAGGCGGCGCGGAAGCCTTCGGCGTCGAAGCTGCCGTCCTCGCGGCGGAACTTCATCAGGTTGATCGACGAGAGATTGCAGGCGCTATCGTCGAGGAACATGTACTCGGAGCACGGGTTCGACGAGTTGATCGGCGCTGTGTTGGGGCAGGTGTGCCACTTCTGGATCGTGTCCTCGTACTGCATGCCGGGGTCGCCGCAGGTCCAGGTGCCTTCGGCGACCTTGTCGAGGAGATCCTTGGCGCGGTAGGTGTCCATCGGCCGGCCGGTGGTGACGGCCCGGGTGGTCCATTCCTCGTCGTTGATCGCGGCACGGAGGAAGGCGTCGGTGGCTCGGACCGAGAGATTGGCGTTTTGGAAGAGGACGGAGGAATAGGCCTCGCCGTTGAAGTTGGCGTCGTAGCCTTCTCGGATCAGGGCGTGGGCCTTTTGTTCCTCGTTCGTCTTGGCGGTGATGAATTCGAGGATGTCGGGGTGCCAGCACTTGAGGGTCTGCATCTTGGCGGCGCGTCGGGTCTTGCCGCCCGATTTGACGACGCTGGCGACCGCATCGTAGACCCTCATGAAGCTGACCGGGCCGGAGGGCCGACCGCCGCCGGAGAGCTTTTCGCGGCTGGAGCGGAGGGTCGAGAGGTCGGTGCCGGTCCCCGAGCCGTACTTGAAGAGCATGGCCTCGGCGTGGGCCAGCTTCATGATCCCTTCCATGTCGTCGGAGACGGACTGGATGAAGCAGGCCGAGCCTTGCGGGTACTTGTAGGCGTCGTCGACGGCGACGACCGCGCGGGTTTCCTCGTCCCAGCGGTAGTTGTTGGCGTCTCCGGAAACGCCTCGCTGGTGGTAGAGGCCGACGTTGAACCAAACGGGCGAGTTGAAGGCGCCGTACTGGTTGACGCAGAGGGCGGACAGCTCGTCGTAGAAGATTTCGGCGTCGGCATCGGAGGCGAAATAGCCGTCAGCCTTGCCCCAGTCGGTGATGGTCCGGGTGACGCGGTGGACAAGCTCGCGGACGCTGGTCTCACGTTCGGGGGTGTTGATCTCGCCGTAGAAGTACTTGCTGACGACGACGTTGGTGGCGAGCTGGCTCCAGGGGCGCGGCACCTCACACCCGGTCTGCTCGAAAATGACGCGGCCACGCTCATCCTTGATCGCCGCGGTGCGTTCATCCCACTCGACCTGATCGAACGGGCTCACCCCCTCGGTGCTGAAGACCCGAGGGACCACCATCCCCCGACCCGCCGTCCCGGCCCCCTGGCCCCGATCCTGTCCGAGCTCTTCCCGATGATCAACGGTCGCCATCGCCGGCCTCCGCCTCATGATCTGTAAGGATCTGATAGGTGTCGTTTTCCCAAAAGCCCATCGGCTGGTCAAGAACAAAAGTTCATCGTGATCGCACGACAACTACCATGATCCAGCCGTGATCTCGTCAAAGATGTGTCCAACCGGAATGAAGGGTTGGGAGGCCATTCGTCTGGAGCCGAGGAGTACGTCCCTGACCGACGAGCCTCGGACAACGCATCAGGGCGCCGCCGAAAGTGTATTATGCGCGATTTGTGAACGTCCAGGGCAGATTGGGGGGATGGGTATGCTGGTCAAGACCATTCTCGCGTTTACGTACTCTGCCCGTTCCGGAGATCGAGGAAATTTAGGTAAGACAGATATCGGCCGGTCCCCCTCCCAGCTTGACGCGCGCGAAAAAGCCGTTTCCGGCGGAAAAGCCCGCGAGAAACGGCTTGATCTGACACAAATGCCGCAAATCACTCAGGCGGTCTTGATGCTGACGATCTGGACCGTGGTGAAGGGCTGACGGTGACCGCGCTTGCGGCGGTACCCTTTGCGGCGGCGGAACTTGCGGATGACAATTTTCTTGTCGCGGAACTGGCGGACCACCTTGGCGACCACCTGGGCTCCTTCGACGACCGGGGTGCCGATCGTCGGCTCGCCGTCGGTGCCGGCGATGAGCAGGACCTTGTCGAAGGTCAATTCGTCGCCGTCGGCTCCGTCGCGGCGATCGACGGTCACGAGGTCGCCCTCGCTGACGCGGAACTGGTGGCTACCGTCCTCGAAGATGGCGTACATGGCGCTCGATTCGACTCTCTTGGGCCGGACGATCAGCGATCGCGACGTCCTCCGGCACGGGGTGACGTGCGGAGACTCTTGCCCGCGATGGCGGTCCTGACCGCTTGGGGGACGAACTCGCCGGTGGCCGGGACCGGGCCACTTGCCCGATGCTTTTGGAAGGTTCCGGTGTTCCTGGCGAAGCGAACGATCTTACCGCGCGAATCGTCCGGCGCGAAGTAGGGTCTCCGGCTGCGGGTCGAAGGGGGTCGAACGAGCAATCCTGGGCTCCGTGGCAATGCTCATGGGGCGAATTTCGCTCGTTCCGCGGCCAAGGACCGCGAGGGTTGCCCCGTGGAGGTTGATTTTTGGAAAAGTCTCTGGCGAGAGGACTGTGCCGATCGGGACTCGATTCTCTATACTAAGGCACATCGGGAGGGTGCGATCTCCCTCGGCCGAGCGGGAATGCGCGAAGAATCGGGATATGGCTGGTCCGGCCGTTGCGTTAGGATGGGAAACCAACGCGAGACATCGGGCCTCCCAACGACCCCCGCGCCGGCTCGCGAGGGATCGATCCGATGTCGTATTTTCGCCGCCTTCTGGGCAAGCAATCGGGGCCGGGCCGCGTCGTGCGCTGCCGCGCCAGTCGCGCCCGAAGATGAGACACGCTGCGATGAATCGCTCGACGGTCGCCAGTCGGTGGAACCAGGACCTGATCGAAGCGCATTACCTGCGGTGGCAGCAGGAGCCTGAGACGCTTGATGCGTCGTGGCGGCACTTCTTCGAGGGGTTTGAACTCGGTCGAGTGGATGGCGCCCCACCAGGAACCGAGCCGCCGGGAGAGGGCAGGCCCCCGGCCTCGACGGCGGTTGAGGTCGAGCCCGAGGCGCTGGAACAGGCCCGTGCCCAGGCCGCCGTCACCCGCCTGGTCGACACCTACCGCGAGGTCGGCCACTATCTTGCCGATCTCGACCCCTTGAAGCTCGCCGGCCGTCGCGAGACCTACGACCCGCTCGACCTGAGCGAGTTCGGCCTGGGTGAGCAGCATCTCGACCAGCCCTTTTTCACCCGGCTGTTCGACCCGCCGCAAGCCACGCTCCGCGAGCTGCTGGAGGTGCTGCGCCGCACCTACTGCGGCACGATCGGAGTCGAGTACATGCACATCCGCGACCGGAAGATCCGCACCTGGTTGCAGGATCGGATGGAGCCGGTGCGCAACCACCCGCGGTTCGACATCAAGAAGAAGCGGCGGATTCTCTGGAAGCTCAACGCCGCGAGCCTGTTTGAAACCTTCCTGCATTCCCGCTACGTGGGGCAAAAGCGCTTCTCGCTCGAAGGGGGCGAGATGCTCATTCCCTTGCTCGACGCGATCGTCGAGCGGTCGGCCAACTTCGGGGTCAAGGAGATCGTGCTGGGCATGCCCCACCGCGGGCGGCTGAACGTGCTGGCAAATATCCTGCACAAACCCTACAGCCTGATCTTCCACGAGTTCGAAGGGAACATGCCCAAGACCGTCGGCGGCGACGGCGACGTGAAGTACCACCTCGGCTTCTCGGCCGACCACGTCGGGGCCAACGGCCACTCGGTCCACCTCTCCTTGACGGCCAACCCGAGCCACCTGGAAGCCGTCAACCCAGTCGTTGAAGGGCGCATTCGGGCCAAGCAGCGTCTGTACAAGGATCGCGATCGGAAGCTCGGCCTGCCAATCCTGATCCACGGCGACGCCGCCTTCGCCGGCCAGGGCTTGGTGGCCGAAACCCTGAACCTGTCGCAACTGCCCGGCTACCGGACCGGCGGCACGATTCACATCGTCGTCAACAACCAGATTGGCTTCACCACCGCGCCGTTCGACGGCCGGTCGAGCCGATACGCGACCGACGTGGCCAAGATGATCGAGGTGCCGATCTTCCACGTCAACGGCGACGACCCCGAGGCGGTCGTCTACGTCGGCGAACTGGCGACCGAGTTCCGCGAGACGTTCGGCCTGGACGTCGTCATCGACATGGTCTGCTACCGCAAGCACGGCCATAACGAGAGCGACGAGCCGGCCTTCACTCAGCCGGTCATGTACGAGGCGATCCGTCAGCACCCCCCCGTGCTGGAGGTCTACACGAAGCAATTGATCGACTCGGGCGACCTGACTCAGGAAGAAGCCGAGACCCTCGAAGAAACCTTCCGCGAAAAGCTCGAATCCATTTACAAGGAAGTCCACGACGCCACCGAGGCCCCCGAGATCGCCCAGCCCGGCTTCAAAGGCCCCTGGGACGGCCTTCGTCCTGAGTACGACTGGAACCCGGTCGAGACCGGCGTGCCCGCCGATCGGCTCGCCCTGATTACCGAGCGCATGGCCGCCGTTCCCGAAGGCTTCACCCGCAACCGCAAGCTCGACCGCATCTTCGGCGCCCGGGTGCAGGCCATGACCGACGGCGGGCCGATTGACTGGGCCTTCGCCGAGCTTTTGGCCTTCGGCTCGTTGATGCTCGAAAAGACCCCGGTCCGCCTGAGCGGGCAAGACAGCCGCCGCGGTACCTTCAGCCAGCGGCACGCCTCGGTCGTCGACGTGCAGACGGGGGAACGCTATTACCCCCTGAACCACATCGACCCCGGCAACCAGGCCGAGTTCTGCGTCTTCGACAGCATGCTTTCCGAGGCCGCCGTCCTGGGCTTCGACTACGGCTACTCGCTCGACGCCCCTCATATGCTCATCTGCTGGGAAGCCCAGTTCGGCGACTTCGTCAACGGCGCCCAGGTCATCATCGACCAGTTCATCGTCTCGGGCGAGTCGAAGTGGGGCCGCTCCTCGGGCATCGTCCTGCTCTTGCCGCACGGCTACGAGGGCCAGGGGCCGGAACACTCCAGCGCCCGGCTCGAACGCTTCTTGCAACTCTGCGCCGAGGACAATATCCAGGTCGTCAACTGCACGACCCCCGCGCAGCACTTCCACCTGCTCCGCCGCCAGGTCCGCCGCAACTTCCGCAAGCCTTTGGTGGTGATGACCCCCAAGAGCCTCTTGCGGCACAAGCGGTGTGTGTCCGGGGTCGATCAGTTCACCTCGGGCCACTTCCGCGAGGTGCTCGACGACGCGACAACCACGCCCGAATCGGTCCGGCGGGTGGTGGTCTGCTCGGGCAAGGTCTATTACGACCTGCTCGCCCGCCGCGAGGCGATGGGCAAAGCCGCCGAGGTGGCCCTGATCCGCCTCGAACAATTCTATCCCTTCCCAGCCGCACTGCTGACCTCAGCCCTCGATCGCTACGCAAACGCGACCGAGTGGGTCTGGGCGCAGGAAGAGTCGCAAAACATGGGAGGCTGGTTCTTCGTGGCCCCTCGCCTTGAGGAACTGACCGGCCGGAAGTTCCAGTACGTCGGCCGAGACGCCAGCGCCAGCCCGGCCACCGGCTCGAACTCGGTTCACAACCGCGAGCAAGACGAGCTGGTCGAGGCCGCCATCGGCGCCCCCGTCCTGCCGCACCTCGTCACCGCCATGGCCGGCCGCAAGACTTCCGCCCCGGCGAGCGTCAACGGCCAGCGCTGACGCCTGGCCCGGCACCGGGGTCGACTCGGCCCCGGCCTACCCAGAACAATCATGGGAATTGCGAATGTCTTCAGGTGGCTGGGGGAGTCTCGAACCCAGCCATCCCGCCGATCGAAAGGCGCATCGCGTGGTCATGGCAGAGCTCGTAGGGGACAGCGTGACCTGGGTGCTGGAGCCGGGCGTCTTCCCCAGATCCTACGAGGCGATGCGCGACGCGGTTCTCGGGATCGGGGCCGGGGTCGTGATCTGGGAGGATGATTGGCTCCGGCAAGGGGGATGGCCCTCGCTCAGGGGCCGGGCCGTGATCTTCCACGGAAGCCTGGGCAATGCGGACGCGATCGCCCGCGGCTTGCCCTGGCAGCCGGGGGCGTTCTGCGACGCCGAGGCGTTCCGCTGCTCACGCTGGTATCCGAAGGCGAGCCGCTGGCTCTTGCATCGCCGGTGGGTCGTTGTCGCGTTGAATCAACTCGTCGACGATCCCGGTTCGGTCCTCGCCCCTCTCGGACATCCTGACGCGGTCTTCGTCCGCCCCGACAGCCCGCTGAAGCCGTTCAGCGGCCGGGTTGTGAGGCAAGACGGGCTCTCCCTGCGGGCGTTTGATCACGGCTTTTACTTCGATGACGAAACGCTGCCCGTCGTCGTCGCGCCGGTCCGGCAGGTCGAGCGGGAGTGGCGGTATGTGGTGGTCGGTCGCGACGTCGTGGCCGGGAACTCCTACGAGGCCGACGGCCGGATCGCAACCGCCGACGACCCGAACGGCGCCCCTCGACGCTTTGCGGGACAGATTGCCCGGGATCTGGAACTCCCGCAGGAGGTATCGGTGCTGGACGTTTGCGAGGCGGACGGCGATCTCCATCTCCTGGAACTCAATCCCTTCAGCGGCGCCGACCTTTACGCTTGCGATCGCCCGGCGGTCGTCGACGCGGTCTCCCGGGTCGCCCTCTCGATCGTCGGGACGACGGCCGATCCGGGCTCATCCTGATCGGGCTGTCTGAAATTTGCTCCGGAATTCCTTCCAAGATTCCCGGCCTTCGGATCGTTGAATGACAGGTGCCACCTCCGACCGCCCCGGGACGGGGACGGACGAATGCGGAGGCCGCGGATCGTCCGAGACGATGGTTGAGGAGCACGCTCATGCGGGATCGACGCCGGTTGATGGGCTGGGGAGGAGTGGTCGTGGGGGTGATCCTCGTCGGCATCGGGCACGAGGGCCGGGCGACGGGGACGGCGCTTCGGCTCGTTCAGTTCGACATTGCCCTCCACGGCAAGGTCGTGCTGAAGGCCAGTACCGGAGACAAGGGCACCCAGGGGCCGGATGTCGTCTGGCGATACCTCGATCACCTGGAACTGCGTCCCGAGAAGGGGTTTCGCGTCCAGCCCGACGCCGATGACCCGCTCCGGGCGACCCTGAGCGGGGCCATTCGCATCGAGGCGCGATACGGGGGGACGGTGACGGTCGAGTCCCTCGAACTCGTCCGGGAGCGGGCCGATCTGCCCTGGCGGGTCGCTCCGGCGGAGGTCGAGCGGACCTTCGACCTGAGGACGCGTCCCGGTTGATCGCTCGGCGGTTTCTCGAAACGGCCGGGGGGTGTCTCCCGCACGGGATCATTTCTGGTATGCTGGGTGTGGTACGCTCGACGAGGGCGGTCGATCGCCGCACGCGCCGGGTGTCTCGGCCGAGCCCTGCCAAAGCCGGCCGAAGCGATCGGATCGAGCCTCGCCCGATCGGATCGAACTGCTTGAACCAAAACACCTTGCAATCGAACCGCACCGGCCTCCCCCTCCGTGCGCCCCGGCCCGGCGATGGGATTCGGGAGGCCCTCGAACCGAGTCTTCCCGCGATGGCAGCAGTCGAGATCAAAGTGCCGAGCGCCGGCGAGTCCGTCACCGAGGGGATCCTGTCGCGCTGGCTGAAGCCGGACGGCGCGCAGATCAAGTCGGGCGAGCCCCTGTTCGAGGTCGAGACCGACAAGGCCAGCACCGAAGTGCCCGCCCCGGCCGACGGCGTCTTGAAGATCAGTGTTCCCGAAGGCGAGACCGTCGAGGTCGGCTCGACCGTCGGCACGATCGACCCCTCCGGCACCCCCACCGAGGCCCCGAAGGCCGCCAAGGCCCCCGAGGCCGTGAAGACCGCCGAGCCTGCGAAGGCCGAGGCGGCCCCCTCCCCCTCCCCTGCCCCGTCTTCGAGCGGCAACGGCCCGATGGCGGGCACGCCGTCCCCCTCGGCGCGCCGCCTGGCCGAGGAGGAGAAGGTGGACCTGGCCAGCGTCGAAGGGAGCGGCCGAGGGGGTCGGATCACCAAGGGAGACGTGATCGGCGCGGTTGAGTCGCGCGGATCGGCCCCTGCTCCGGCCGCCGCACCGTCCGCCCCTGCCCCGTCGGCCGCGCCGAGGACCGGCCGGCAAACGCGCCAGCGGCTGCCGCTCATCCGTCAGAAGATCGCCCAACGCCTGGTGCACGCCCAGCAGACAGCCGCGATCCTGACGACCTTCAACGAGGCCGACATGTCGGCCGTCATGGCCCTGAGAGGCAAATATAAAGACGCCTACAAGGAGAAGCACGGGGTCAACCTCGGCTTCATGTCCTTCTTCGTCAAGGCGACGGTCGAGGCGCTCAAGGCCTTTCCGGCGGTGAACGCTCAGATCGATGGAAACGAAATTGTTTACAACAATTACTATGACATCGGCGTGGCCGTCAGCACCGAGCGGGGCCTGATGGTGCCGGTGATCCGTGATTGCGACACCCTGTCGTTCGCCGGAATCGAACAGACGATCGCCGGGTTCGGCAAGAAGGCCCGCGAGAACAAGATCGCGGTGGACGACCTGCAAGGGGGCACCTTCACGATTACCAACGGCGGCGTTTTCGGCTCGTTGCTCTCGACGCCGATCCTCAACCCGCCGCAGAGCGGCATCCTCGGCATGCACTCGATCCAGAAGCGCCCGATTGCCGTCGGCGATCAGGTCGTCATCCGACCGATGATGTACCTCGCCCTCTCCTACGACCACCGAATCATCGACGGCCGAGAAGCCGTCAGCTTCCTCGTTCGCATCAAGGAATGCATCGAAAACCCGGAACGCATGATGCTTGAGATCTGAGGGCAGGAGGCAGGAGGCGGTAGGCAGTGGGAAGGGGACACGGAGCGCGGGAGACTCGGCGATCCAGATTGCCACGAACCCGCCACGTTCGATCGGCCAACCGTGTTCTCCCCTCCGTCTCCTGCCTTCCGCCTTTTCTGCCGACTGCCTACTGCCTACTGCCTACTGCCTACTGCCTACTGCCTACTGCCTACTGCCTACCGCCTACTTCGAGAAAGGACCAGCAGTGTCGGACCGTTACGACTTGGTTGTCATCGGCGCGGGACCGGGCGGCTATGTGGCCGCGATCCGGGCGGCGCAGCTCGGCATGAAGGTCGCCTGCATCGAGAAACGGCCGACGCTCGGCGGGACCTGCCTGAACGTCGGATGCATTCCGAGCAAGGCACTTCTCGATTCGAGCGAGCTATACGAGCTGGCCACTCACCGCTTTTCCCGGCACGGGATCAAGGTCGATGGCGTCGGCCTCGACCTCGGCGCAATGATGGGCCGCAAGGATCAGGTGGTGAAGGAGCTGACCCAGGGGGTCGGCGGTCTCTTTCGCAAAAACAAGATTGAACCTGTCTATGGGTTCGGCAAGGTCGCCGGCCCGAACGCAGTTCACGTCACATTGAATGACGGCGGCGAGCGGACCCTGGAAACCAACGCGATTCTGCTGGCGACCGGGAGCGAGCCGATCGAGTTGCCCTTCCTCAAGTTCGACGGCCAGACGATCGTCGGCTCGACCGAGGCGTTGGCCTTCGAGCAGGTGCCGGAGCATCTGGTCGTGGTTGGCGGCGGATACATCGGCCTGGAGCTGGGATCGGTCTGGAAGCGGCTCGGGGCGAAGGTCACGGTCATCGAGTTCTTGCCCCGAATCGTCCCGATCGTCGATCACGAGCTGGGCAATCAATTGTACAAGATCTTGCAAAAGCAAGGACTTGAGTTCCAGCTCGAAACGAAGGTGACCGGCGCCGAGGTCAAGAACGGCAAGGCCACTCTCTCGGCCGAGACCAAGGACGGCAAGACGCTGACGTTCGACTGCGACAAGGTACTTGTCTCGGTCGGCCGACGCGGCTATCTCGACGGGCTCGGCCTGGACGCGGTCGGGGTCGAGCACGACCCGAAGGCGGGCAAGGTGACGATCGACGCGCACTTCCGCACCACCGTCCCCTCGATCTACGCCCTGGGCGACATCGTCAGCGGGCCGATGCTCGCGCACAAGGCCGAGGAGGAAGGGGTCGCCTTTGCGGAACTCCTCGCCGGCAAGCCGGGGCACATCAATTACGAGACGATCCCGAGCGTCATCTACACCTGGCCCGAGATCGCCAGCGTCGGCCTGACCGAGGAACAGGTCAAGGAAAAGGGGATCGACTACCGCGTGGGCAAGGCCCCCTTCGTCGCCAACGGCAGGGCCAAGGCGATGGACGAGAAGGACGGCATCGTCAAGGTGCTGGCCGATGCCAAGACCGACCGCGTGCTCGGCGTGCATATCATCGGGCCGAGGGCCTCGGATATGATCGCCGAGGCGGTCGCCGTCATGGAGTTCGCCGGCAGCGCCGAGGACATCGCCCGCATCTGCCACGGCCACCCGACCCTCTCCGAGACGCTCAAGGAAGCCGCCCTGGCCGTGGACAAACGCACGATCAATTGCTGATTGATCGACACAGTTGACCCGCGCCCCGGACTCAATCACGGTGTCCGGGGTGCCCTTCCGTTGAAGACGACGCGAGACGGATCAAGGCGTGCCTTTTTGTTCCCCATCGATCAGAACCACCTGCCGCGCCTCGCGATTGGCCACGGGACGGCCTACGGTGATCACGATCGAGCCGTCCTTCGCCACCGCGTCGGCGACGTCGGGAACTCCGTTCGGATAGACAGCCGTCGCCCTCCGGAGCGGAGCCGGCCGGCCGTTGATCACGGGAGGCCCGAAGGTGACCGTCAACTCCGGGATCTCGGAGACGGGACGGAGAGGCCCGTAAATCTCGACGAAGTTGGCGATCGAAGGCTTCAGGACGAGGTTCTCTCCCGGCACACGCAAAGCACCGATGAAAATGTTCTCGTGACGCTCATGCGAGTAAACGAACGCCCCGACCCAGGTGAAGGGAGCGCCGTCGATCTCCTCGCGATCCATGCGGACGAGGCGATAGGTATACGTCCCTTTTGACCAGGCATGGGGGCGTCGGACGCTGATAAAATCACCCTCGTGCCCGGAACTCTGAAGCAGGCCCCCGGCAGAGGGTCGAATCGCGTCGAGCCTGCGCTCGCCCCACATCGAGAACAGGAAGCCGGGGCCAATGCGTCGGAGTCGCTGATCGTCTCGGGTGTAGCCGTCGGCCTGGGTCTGGATGCCGCCGTAAAAGGGGGTGTCTCCCAGGTGACCAAGTCCGATCGGAGCGATGTAAAGGTTGACCGAGGCGGGAACGTCGTCGCTGATCGCCACGTCCACCGCCAGGCTCTCAAAGGGCATGGGCGCATGAAGATCCCACCACATATCGACCAGATGCCAGGGCATCGGCGCGTACGATCCCTCGTCCCTCGCCTCCTGTCCAGGGACGATACCTGAGCCGACCGAGCCACTGACGGCAAGCATGGCAAACAGCGCCATGACAACGAATCGAGCATCTCGCATCGGTGCCGTTCCTCGAAGCGAAGCAGAACGTGAGGGAGGGCGATCACTCAGCGCAGCGCACGATCAATCCTCATCACCGCTGAGCAGGTGACGGCTCGACTGGAAGTAGCGGCGCTGGCGGGTCTGAGACGTCGGGGCATCGGCCGCGAACTGGCCGCGAAGGTCGTCGAGGTTCGCCCGGCAGAAGGGGCACTCGATGACATCGAGATGAAACGTGATGTAGTCGTGATAATCGGGATCAAGCGCCTCGATCAGGTAGCTGCCCAGGTCCTCTCGCGACGGGCAGGAAAGCCGAGCCCGCCGCCAGATGGCGCCCAGGGTGTGGATGGCGCTTTCGGGGCGGTCCTGGCGGACGTCTTCGAGGCGTTGCCGGAGCGAGGCCGAGCCGCGCAACGCCCGCTCGACGCGGGCCATCTCGGCACCCGAGAGGGATTCGGCCAGGTAGGCCCGGAGCGTCTCATCGTCGATGGCGGGGGGGGCGGGGTCGGCCATGAGGCTAGGGTTCCGTTCCGGTCCGTTCAATCAATCAGTCCAGACCGCCAAGGCTCATGCCGGCGCGGCGGGCCATTTCTTTCAGGCGGCTGATGGTCTGGAACTTGTAGCTGGCGACGGCCTGTTCGGTCAGGTCAAGATGGGTGGCGACGTCCTTGTTGGCCCACCCCTTGACGATCAAGAGTTCCAGGCAGCGCAAGCGGTTGAAATCCCCCTTGGCTTGCCAGTCCGCGATGATCTGCCCTAGGGCTTCGGTCAACAGGCGTTCCTCGGCGTCTCGGCGTTCAGAGCTTCGGGCGATGCTGCTGGCCGCTCGGGCGGGGCCGGCGACTTCTTCGAGGGGTCGGCCGTGGTCGTCGGAGCCGAACTGGTCGATCGGCCGACGCCCCTGGCGACGGAGCTGGTCGGTCAGCTTGTGGGCGGCGATCGAGAAGAGGTAGGCCTCCAGATCGCGGCGGTCGTCGAAGTTTGGCAGGCTGGTCAGGAAGCCGATGAAGGTCTCCTGCACCACGTCCTCGCTGGTCGCCCGGTCGTGCAATCGGCTATCGACAAAGGCGAGCAACCGCCCCTCGTAGCGCTCGATGAGCACCTGCCAGGCGCGCATATCGCCCTCACGAATCTGGGCGATCAACAGCATGTCGGCTTCGGAAGCGGCCATCAGACCTCGGTCGGCGTCAAGCCCTGGTGTATCGCCACCCTACGGATCAGGTCGTGACGTGTTCCCGATCATGATACGACGTGGCGGGGGGATCGAGCCAACGAATTCTCTCGGACGATGCCCGATTCTCTCCATTTTTTCCAGTCGACGGGTCGGGGTCGATCGGCCGCGAGCCGAGCCGGTTGGGATCAATCGCGAGAGAATCGTTGCGCGGCGAAGGTCATGACGTTGATGTACCGGTATCCCCCTCCGGTCGCATTGGCCAGGGTGCGCAACGGGACCGACAGCCCGGAGTCGGGGCCGATGCCGAACTCAATGGCCTGCACGCGGATCGGGCCGGCGGCTCGGATGAGCAGCTCGGCCTCGCGGTCGGTCATGTCGTCGGCGTCGGTCAGAAAAAAGATGACCTCGGGCTGCATGGCGTAGGCGGCCATCAGGGCGTCGACGTGATTCGTGCCGCCGTCGGCGGGAATGTCGGAAAGTCTCGACTCGAACCGGGCCTTGTTCGCCGAATCGGCCGGCATCATCCGGGGGCGTCCGGTCGCGTCGAGAAACGGCGTGGCCCGTTCGTTGTAGAAGACAACGCCGAATCGGGCGTCGTCGGGCAATCGGCGAAGGCTGGCGAGCAGTTCGCGCTTGGCCATGTCGATCGAGCTGCGGTTAGTCATGCTGGCCGATCGGTCGATGACGTAGACGAACGATGTGGCCCGTTCCTTCGCACCGAAGAACTCGGTCCCGGCACCAATGCCCTGCCCCTGGCCTCCTCCGGAGCCGCCGCCGTCTCCGCCGCCGCCGCCGGTGCCCGGGCCGGGCAAGACCCCGACGCCGGGCATCGTGGGCAAGGGCAAGGGCTCGGCACCGTCATTCGGAGACGCCGCGGTCGGCACGGCCAGAATCTCGTCGATCAGGGAATCGGCCACGGCGTCGGGATCGGTCATGGTCGTCGCCTGCACGTCGACCATCGCGCCGAGCCGTTCCATCTGCTCGGGGGTCAGGGTGCCTCCCAGGTCCCCCGGCCCTCCTCCGGGAGCGACCCCCGAGGCTCGGTTGTCGACCGGCCCGATTTCGCCGACCAGGCCGGGCGGTTCCTCGTCCGAGGCGCCTCGGGGCAAAACGGCCTGCAAGACGAACAGCGAGCAGACAATCAGGATGGCCCCGTGAAAGGCCGCCGAGCCGAGCAAGGCCCGCAAATCGGTCAGGGGGGATCGGCCGAGTTCAAGAGGCATGGCGCGGTCCTCCTCGGTCGGGGTCCGATCGTCGGCCGTCCGATCCCGTTGGGGACTCCAGGTGAGGACCCGAATCGGCTTCAGCCGGGCCGTCGAGGAACTCCGGAGGCGGGCCGTCGATCGCGTCTCGGAGCCGTCGCCGCGGTCGAGGACGCGTGAGGAACTGACGGACGATCACCGAAATCACGGCCGCAGCCACGATCAGGCCGACCAGCCAGTCGATCTCTCGGAACGGGCCGATCGGCTGCCAGCGGCCCCGGGCGGGGCCTCGGATCACTTCCGGAGGCTCCGGACCGACGAGCAACGGGGCCAGCCTCGGTTCGTCGGCCGCCTCGTAGCGTACTCGCTTGTGATAGGTCCCGGTAAAGCGAACGGTTCCGCCGAGAGGGGTCGGGTCGCCCCCCTCGGGCTCGGCGTAGACGAGACAGGTCGGGTTGCCGGTCTTCGAGGCGATCCAGAGCTCGACCAGCGGCGGATACTCGCCAATCGCCCCCTGTCGGAAACGTCGGGCGGCGCGACCTTCAATGATGACCCGGCGGCCGAGCCAGTCGTCGGGACGCTCCCAAAGGTCGGCGAAGGTCACGGGCATCGGGTCGGCCGCGCCCGGCTCGACGGGTTGCAGGGCCTTGCGGTAGGCGTCGAGGTCGGCCAGCGTGAGCGGATCGTCCCCAACCTGATTCGGAGCGGCCGCGAGGGGCGATCCGGCCAGGCCGATTACCAGCAACAGCAGCAGCAACCGCACCCCCCCGCAGGCGAAGCCGAGCGATCGCCGAAGCGCGGAGCGGCGCGCGATCATGGCAAGCCCCCCCCTGCCGGATCGGCGGCCGGACCGGCCAGGCGGACCGAGTCGACCCCTGCGGCCGAGCAGGAGCCGATGATCCGCGCCGCCTCCTCGTAGCGGAGGCGGTCGTCGGCTTCGAGCCGGACCTTCACCGGCTCGCCGGCCAGTTGCTCGCGATAGCGGCGGAGCCGGTCGCGGAGGGCCGCCGGATCGGGAACGGGAGCCCCCTGGAGGGTCAACGAGACGAGGTCGCCCAGCTCGTCGGCCTCGGCCCGGACGAGCAGGTCGGTCTCCAGGTCGGGCATCGAGGCGGCCGATCCGGGACGCGGGCTTCCTTCTGATGCGTCGGGAGCGGCCACCAACGCCGCCGGGGTCGCGGGCAGGTACAGGTCAATCCGCGTCTCACCGCTCGGGGCCTGGAAGGTGAGGATGAAGAAGGCGAGGAGCTGGAAGGACATGTCGAGCATCGGCGCGACCGGAAACTCGACGATGTGCTCGGGAGACTTCTTCCATCTCGTGTGGGGGGCGGTGTCGGGTCCGAGCATGGTCATGGCCGCGCCTCCTCCATCATGACGACCAGGCTGAACCGGGCGAACCCGGAGCGCTGGGCCGTGGCCAGGCTCGACCGAACCGCGCCGAACGGGGCGTCGCGATCGGCCCGAATAATGACCTGGGTGGTCAGCTCATCGAGCGATTCCCCGAGCAGCGAGGCCCCCCGGAAGCGTCGGGCGGCCTGCTCGGTCCACCACTCCTGGGCCTCGGCACCGCTGCGCTCGCGGTTGCCGGCGATCAGGCGTCCGGCAGCGTCGATGACGACCACCAGGCGATCATCGCTGGCCAATGCTCCCGGCAAGGCGGCCGGGGCGACGGGCAAGCGGACCTCGCGATCAGCCGTTTCAATCTGTGTGCCGAAGTGGACGAGCATCATGAAGAACGTGATGAGCTGCAAGACGACGTCGAGCAGCGGCGTCAGGTTCATTTCCAGGCGGTACGGGTCGCCTTCGGGGTCGCGTCTCGGCATGGGGCTTGACCGGCCTGATCACGAAAAAAAAAGAGCGCCGCGCGTGAACAATAGAACCGCGTGAATCAGTCGTCTCGCGAGGGCGAAGGCCCGCCGAGCGGGGTCCGAGGCGGGTTCGTCGGGCTACTCGGCGGAGGCATCGGCATGGCTCCGGTGCTGGGCGCGACGGCCAGAGGATGGGGCGATCGAACCCCCGATGCAAACTGCTCCAGAAGGGACTCGGCCGCCAGCTCGACCTCAAGCGAGAGCCGGGCAATCCGATTGCGAAAGATGGCGTAGAAGGTGATCGCCGGAATGGCCACGCCGATGCCGAGCAGGGTGGCGAAGAGGGCCGTCGAGATGCCGCCGGCCAGCAGGCTGGCCTCGGGCTGCCCCTCGGCTGACATGGCCCGGAAGGCGATGATCATGCCGTAGACCGTGCCAAACAGGCCGATCAGCGGGCCAAGCGTGCCGACGGTGGCCAGATAGGCCGTGCGGTGCTCCATCTCCATCGTCACGTCGTCGTTGACCATCTGCATCGACCGCAAGGCCGCCGGCTGGCCGTTGGGCAGCTTGCGGACGCCGGCCGAAAGCACCCGACCCAGGAACGACCGATCGCTGTTGACGATCTCGAAGGCCGTCGAGTACTGCCGTTGCATCAGTTGTGTGTTCAGGTCGCGGGTCAGACGCTCGGGAATCGCCACCCCCCGGCGGTACTCGAAGTACATCCAGACGACCAGCGCCACCAGATAGAACGACATCAAGAGCAAGACCACGCCGATCGGCCCGGTCGAGGTGATCATCAGCTTCAGAAACGACGTGTCGAAGCCTCCGGTCGATTCCTCGGCAGCGGCAGCAGGCATTTCCTCGGCCTGGCCGAACACGACCAGGGGAGCCAACAGCACGGCCAAAAGGATAACCGGGGCCGCGATCACACGCCGTCGGCCGATTCGGGGGCACAGCATCCTGGGCACGGATCGGGTCCACCTGGGGTCGGGCGCGGCGTCTCGACCGGCAGCCGATGACCCGAACGGGCCGATCGAGCTGCACGAAGACATTCATCTTAGTCCAATTCTTAACTTGCGACAACGCCTGCCGATTGGGCCAAACCCGAGTGCCGACTTCTGGAGCAATGCCGGTTCCGAAAGGGTTCGCCGGACCCGTCGAGTCACCCTATTGAAGAGCGCTCCATGCGATCCGGAAGGGAAACGGGTGCGACTTCGCGTTTCGTGCGGGGTCGTCGCGCCCCAGCCGGATGGCACAGGTTTTCGGGTGGCACGGGTTCCGTCCCCGTGTTCGGTGCAGGGACATGGGTGACACCTGCAAAGGACGGGGGGGTCGAGTCTTCAAAAGAGAGACTCGCTCCAACCAACAACGCCAGGACGCCCCAGCCACTCCCGGCCGCCTTTTCCGCAACGATCCCGCAACCCCGAAACTTTAGCGATCGTTCCGGCCGCTCGTTGGAAAAAAAGCGGCCGCGGCTGTGGCGAGCCGGGCGGGTCGATCGGACTGTTCGGGTTTGTCGGTAGGTCAAGTGGGCGATGACCTTGCACAAAGGCCCCTCGACGGGGGATGATGGTGGCGTGACTGATCCAGACCCGTCAAGGTCGTCTCTTTTTGAGGCGATCGAACCGAAGTCCGGCCTCGGTCGTAGAAGCCGCAAACTCCTCCCGCTCCGATCGCTCTGCGCTCCGATCTCGGGGCGAGCGCAATCGCTTCGGTCATTCGGCCGGAAGGGTCAACGCGGGAACGTCTGATCGGATTCTTCCGTGATCGCAATCGCATCGATCCGTCGTCTGCTTTTGAAGTCGCAACGCCCTTGACCCCGTTTCACTCGGGTCGGGCTGAGCCCTTCGCTCGCATTTTCTTTTCGTTTTTTCGAACTCATCCAGCATGCAGGGCGCCTGGCGATGAACTCCGACGTCATCATCGAGACCCGGAACCTGACCAAGGTCTACCGCGATTTCTGGGGGCGCCCGAAGGTGCTGGCCCTCAAGGCCCTGGACCTGAAGGTTCACCGAGGGGAAATCTTTGGCCTGCTCGGCCCCAACGGCTCGGGCAAAACCACGACAATCAAGCTCTTGCTTGGCCTCCTCTTCCCGACCGAAGGAGAGGCCTTCCTCTTCGGCGAGTCGGCCACCAATGTCGCCAAGAACGAGCGGCTTGGCTACCTGCCCGAAGAGTCGTACCTCTACAAGTTCCTCAACGCCGAAGAAACGCTCCACTTCTACGGCCGCTTGTTCAAAATCAGCCCGAGCGAGCGAAAAAAGCGGGTCGATCAACTGATCGACATGGTCGGCCTGACCGCCGCCAAGCACCGGCAGATTCGCGAATACTCCAAGGGCATGCAGCGCCGGATCGGTCTGGCCCAGGCACTCATCAACGACCCGGAGATGATCCTGCTCGACGAGCCGACCTCGGGCCTCGACCCGATCGGCACCTCCGAGATCAAGGACCGCATCCGAGAGCTTCGCGAGCGCGGCAAGACGATCATCCTCTCCGGCCACTTGCTGGCCGACATGCAGGACATCTGCGACCGGATCGCCATTTTGCACCGCGGCGAGCTGAAGGAGCTGGGCGAGGTCCGCGACCTCTTGACCGTGCAGGACGTCACCCAGATCAAGACCAAGGACCTGCCCCCGGCCGCACTGCCCGAAATCGAGGCGATCATCAAGCGACACGGCGGCGAGGTTCTGGCCGTCGATCACCCGACGACCACGCTCGAAGAGCTCTTCCTGCGGATCGTCCGCGAGAGTGACCTGCACCCTGGCCGCCGACGGGTGGGCGACCGCCCCGGCATGCCCGCCTCGGCCGCGGGAGACGGCGCCCCCGCCGCTCCGGAGACTGCGGCCAAGGGGTCCTGAGTCGATCGTCGTGGTCGTCCACCGAGGTGGACGACCACGACACGCTCCCTCAAGGGCTCATCACGGGCCTCGCGGCGATTGTTTCCCTTCATTCCCGTCCTTTATCCGCTTCTGGAGTCTCCCCGAGCGATGTCTGCGCTGAGTTTTCTCCTGATGCTTTGCTGGGCACAGGCCGGCGGCGATCAGGCCGCCCCCGACGCCCCGCCGGGTTCGTCCACCCTGCCGGCCCAGGCGATTGTCACCGACGAGGCCTCTGGTGCCCCCGCCCCAGCCCCCGCCGCTCCCGGAGCCGGTGGCGACGGTGCCCCGATGGTGGCTCCCGCGGTCGCCGTAGCCGACCAGATGGCCCCCTGGCAATACTGGATTCTCTTGATCGGCGACCCTCGGGCCACGGTGCCGGTCTGGTGGGGTCCGCTGCTGAGCTGGGCCAAGGTAATCTCGCTGGCTGGTTTGCTCGGCTGGATCGGGGCCTGGGTCCTCTCATCGTTACGCGGTCGGCGGCGGCCGAAGGTGACGATCGGCGGCGCCCGGCCCATCGACCTGGCCTTGCTGCTTGCCATCCTCGTTGGCATCGGCAGTATCTTTGTCCGGGTGGCTCAGGGCTCGGGACAGTTGCCCGACATCCAGTTGGCTGGCGTCTCGGTCTCGTCGCTGGTGGGCCTGATCTGCCTCGGCGTCGGGTTGCTTTGGCTTGAGGTGGTGCTCTGGTCCGGCATTCTCCGGCAGCGAAGCGTGGGAGACATGCTGGTGCTGGCCGGGATTCACCTGGCCCTGTTCTTCGCCGTGGCCGTGGCCCTGAGCTTGCCGAAAAGCTCGGTGCAGCTCTTCGGGCCAGGGCTGGGCATGGCTCCCAACACGGCGATGGTCGATGCCCAGGGAGCCCTGACCCCCTCCGGCGTGGTGGCCCTGACCTTGCTGGCCGTGCAGATGGCCCTGACCTACATGGGTTTCGTCGTCCTGCTGCGGATCACCCTGCTGGTCATCGGCGAGGTCGCCCGGGTGCGCCCCCGACGACTCTTTGCAATGGGCAAATTCAGCTGGGTCGAGTCGTTCCGCAAGACGCGCATCCCCTGGGCCGTGCTGGTGATCTTCCTCTTGATCCTCGCCTTCACCCACTGGTTCCTCCAGCCTCCCGATGCACTCCGGCAGGCCGAGCTGAGCCGCCTCTACGTCGGCACCTTGATGCTTTTGTCGTCAATCTTGCTGACGATCATGGTGGCGATTCTTACCCCCATCTCGCTGCCCAACGACATCCGCTTTCAGACGATTTACACGATCGTCACCAAGCCGGTCCGCCGTCTGGAAGTCGTCTGGGGCCGGATGTTCGGCTTCATGGCGGTCGTCACGGTGTTGATCCTCGCCCTCGGTGGCATCAGCCTGATCTACCTCGACCGTAACGTCGGAGGCCGGATCGAGGAGCTTCGGGCCGAGATCGCCGAGGCTCGCGAAGTGGGTCTGACGAACCGGGCCACGCAGCTGTCCTCGCAGCTCGATCAGTTGGAGACCCGCATGTCGGCCCGGCTGCCGATCGACGGGTCGTTGACCTTCATCGACTCGGTCGGCGAGCCGAGGATCAAGGGGATTGACGTCGGCCAGGAGCTGGAAATCCGCAGCTTCGTCGAAGGAGCCACCCAGGCCGAGGCCTCCTGGCTCTTTGGCGAGAACCTCCCGCACCCGGTCGACCGCCTCTTCCCGAACCGGCCCGGCTTGCCCTTCCCGACCCAGTCGAAACCCGTTCCCCTGAACCTCCTGCTCGTCTCCGGAACGGTGGAAGACCTCGCCAACCGCATCTACGACCTGGCCTACGAGCGCATGGAGCTGGAGGGGCAAAAGCAAGGGGCCGAGCCGAGCGAACTCTCACGCATCAACGCTCGTATTACTCGCAACGAGGAACAGCGCGGGAGCCTCAATCAGCAGTACCAGGAACTCGTCGGCCGCTACGTCGAGCTGATGGACCAGGCTCAGGCCGCCACAGACGATGCCGAGGCCGATCGGCTCCTCGAAGAGGCCGCGGCCCTGCGATCGCCCGATGTTCCCGTGCAGATGACCTTCACCGTTTATCGGACCACCAAGGGACGCCCCGGCGAGCCGGTCTATGCGTCGATTCAGGTCGTCCACCCGTTCTCCAGCGAGGCCCCGATGTTCCCGGGCGATCCTCAGCCAACCCCGTTGATCTTCGACCCCCTGGCTCAGGAATTCGCCGGACGGGCCAACCCCTTGATTCCGGAACTGGTTTACAGCGACACCTTCGACGTCCGGGAGTACTACACCAACAAGTGGTCCTTCCCGGCCTCGATGCTCGTCGGCAGCCGGGGTTACCTGACGATCCAGGTCCAGTGCCTGAGCCCGACCCAGTACCTCGGCATGGCCGAAAACGACCTGTTCATCGTCGCCAGCCAGGGCTCGTTCCTGGTCAACTACCTGAAGGGACTGGCCGGGATCTGGCTGCAAGCCATGGTCCTGACCGCCATCGGCGTCTGGGCCGGCACCTTCCTCAGCTGGCCGGTCGCCCTCTTGATTACCGTCTTCTTCTTCGTCGCCGGCGAAGTTTTCTTCCCGATCCTCAGTCAACTGGCCAGCGGCCAGATGACCGGCGGTGGGCCGTTCGAGTCCTTGATCCGCATGATCTCGCACCAAAACCAGATGGCGGATCTTGATGCAACCCTCGGCGTGATCCTGGCCAAGTCGCTCGACGCGATCGTCGTGCCGATCATGTCGTTGTTGATCTTCATCGTGCCGAACTTCTCGGCCATGGACCTCTCGAACCTCGTGGCCGACGGCTTCGCCATCCAGTGGCAAACCCTGGGGGCGAACATCCTGCTGGCCCTGGCCTACGCCCTTCCCTTCTCGATCGCCGGCTATTTCATCCTGAAAAATCGCGAGGTGGCCGCATGAGTACGCTCTCCATCCGGGCCAAACAAATTCTCTATGGCTCGTTGATCATCGGACTCTTCGCCGTCATGGTCCCCTACGGCCAGTGGCTGCAAGGCGAGAAAAGTCGGCGGGACCTGGGCGAGGCCACCCTCGGCGAGGTCAACGCCGGAAGCTTCATGCTCAAGCTGGCCATGATCGGCGGCTTCCGAGGCGTCGTCGCCAACGCCCTCTGGATGCAGGCCCAGGAACTCCAGCGCCTGCAGGAGTGGGACCAGCTCAAAACCCGAGTCGACCTGATCACCAAGCTCCAGCCCCACTTCCTCTCCATCTGGACCTTCCAGGGCTGGAACCTCGCCTACAACGTCTCGGTCGAGTGGGACGACCCAGCGGATAAATACATCTGGATCAAAAACGGCATCAACTTCCTCCGCGAAGGCGTGACCAACAACCCCAAGAGCCCCGACCTCGTCTGGGACACCGCCTGGACCTACTACCACAAGGTCGGCTTCGCTGACGAGTCGATCATCCTCCGCCAGCTCTTCCATGAAGATGTGGACGAGGACTTCCGCACCGACCCCGTCGACAACCGCATCTACGACGATAACTTCAAGGTCTCCCGCGGCTGGTTCGAGCTGGCCGTCGACCGCGCCGACGACTTCCAGCGCCTCGCCACCGAGCTGGAAACCCCCGTCGAGTTCGTCGACCCCGTCGAAAACCGCAAAGGACGTCCCGGCGACCTGGCCTTCCGCACCATGGCCGCCCACGCCCAGACCCGCTACGCCGCGGCCCTGGAGAAGCGCAGCAAGGTCAACGTCCCCGCCCAGTTCGGCGAACGGGCCCGAGGCGAGTGGGACCTGGCCGAAACGGAATGGCTGAAGTTCGGAGACTACGAGTTCCGCTCTCCCAACGCCCTCCGCATTCAGGGCGAACTCGTCGCCCAGCCGATCCGCATCGGCGACGTGCTCGAACCCGCCTTGATCGAACAGTACCGGACCGACACCGATTACTGGGCCGATCTGCTCAGCCGATACGAGGACAAGGACATCCGCGAGGTCACGCTCGACGAGGCCGAGCGCCTGACCGACAACAAGATGGCCTGGACCGACCGCTGGGCCAACCAGAACAACTTCCGCTACTGGATCGAGCGCTGCCGAGCCGAGCGAGAGCCCGAAGGCGTCCGCGCCCGACAGCTTTTCTACGAAGGCTACCTCGCCTACCTCAACGCCGACTTCCCGACGGCGGCCGACACCTACCGCGAGGGGCTCGACCTCTGGAAGTCGGTCCTCGACAACTTCCCGACCTACCGCGATGACGACCTGAACCGCAAGGACACCGGCCAGGCGGTCCTCCGCTACGTCGAGGCCCTCCGCCAGGCCGGCCGCGAGGTCCCCGAGGACATGCCCTTCGCCGAACTGCTCGAAGGCGCCGAGCTCGACCCGATGCTCGACCCGTTCGACGCCCTCGACATGCTCGGCCCGATCGGCGACGCGGGCGAGGAAGGCTGATCGCCTCCTTCGCCCGGCCTCCCGATGCTTCGGCCCCCCGTTGATCCGCTCGGCCGCCGCTCCGATCCCCTGGTGCCCAGGTGGACCGGAGCGGCGGCCTTGCCTATTCTAAACGTGAGATCGGATTCCGACACACCCTGCGAACGGGGCCAGGACCTTTGCAACGTCGCTTGCGTAGGACCGTGTCCACCCTTCAATGGTGTGTCGCCCTGTGACCCTGGGTGGCCCCGGTTGCTCGCCAACCGGGGTTGCGGAGCGACGAGAGGCTGCGGTGCGGCCCCCCGCGGCCTCATGCGGCTTCGCCGCCCCGATTGCTTGCCAATCGGGGCCACCCAAAACGCATCAATTGAGAATGGAAACGGTCGTAGGGTGCGTCGAGTCTTCGATAACGCACCGATCCGCCTTCGCGGTGCGTCTTCGAAGACTCGAAGCACCCTACGAAACCACGAAACTCGTCTCGCCCACCGATGGCCCCTCACCCGGCCTTCGGCCACCCTCCCCCCCGTTTACCGGGGCGAGGGTTGAGATGGCACAATCTCCTTCTCCCCCGGTTGCGGGGAGAAGGCCGGGGTGAGGGAGTTTCGCCTGATCGACCGCGTTCATGGTTCGGTCGAGCATTACGGCCGCCTCTCCAGGAAAACCGACCCAGACGCGACCGCCTCCCTTGCCCGTGTCATCACAACCTGCCGTTCTGTTGATTGATCCCTCACCCCGCCCCGAGGCTTCCACGATCCCATGAGTACCGACGGCCGGCGCACCATTCGAGTTGGACATTCCCCCGACTCCGACGACGCCTTCATGTTCTACGCCCTGGCTCACGACAAACTCGACACGGGCGACCTGCACTTTGTCCACCAGCTCGAAGACATCGAGACCCTGAACCGACGCGCCCTCAACGGCGAGCTGGAAGTCTCGGCCGTCAGCATCCACGCCTACGCCCACCTGGCCGACACCTACGCCCTGCTCGCCTCCGGCTCCAGCATGGGCGACCGCTACGGCCCGAAGCTCATCGCCCGCGAGCCGATGACCCTCGACGACCTCCGCGCCCGCAAGCCCACCATCGCCGTCCCCGGCACCCTCACGACCGCCTACCTCACCCTCCAGCTCTGCCTGGGCAAGGACGTGCCGGTCACGGTCGTCCCCTTCGACCAGATCATCCCGACCGTCCTCGAAGGCAAGGCCGACGTCGGCCTGATCATCCACGAAGGGCAGCTCTACTACCCCGACCAGGGCCTGCACCAGATCGTCGACCTGGGCGAGTGGTGGTTCCAGGAGACCGGCCTGCCGCTCCCCCTCGGCGGCAACGTCGTCCGCCGCGACCTCGGCCAGGAGACCGTCGAGCGCATCGCCCGCCTGCTCAAGCAGAGCATCCAGTACGCCCTCGACCATCGCCAGGAGGCGCTCGACTACGCCCTGACCTACGCCCGAGGGCTCGACCCGAACCTCGCCGACCGCTTCGTCGGCATGTACGTCAACGACTGGACCGTCGACTACGGCGACCGCGGCCGCGAGGCCGTCCGCACCCTCCTCCGCCGCGCCGAGGCCGCCCAGCTCCTCCCCGGCCCCGTCGATGTCCAGTTCGTCGGCTGACGGAACGTTTTCCCATTGAAGCAAAAGCTGGGGTCAGGATGACCCCAGCCACCCCGCCGATTGCCCGCGAAGATGTGGATGGAGCACTAGACGCAGTGACTTAGTGAGCTACCTATGTGATATTGTCAAGGAATTTCTTCTCCGATCGGCCTCTCGCGAGACATCTCGAAGAACACGAACTACCTCGGTAAATCGAGTGCAGAAGAAGCTCTCGCTTTCTTCGACAGAGACGACCCCACCGAATAAGGCAGGCAACTGCAAGTACACGGACCGCTCAACTTCGAGTTGTCTATTCGCTCGAAGGAGTAATATTCGAAAATCTGCGGGAAGAGCATCCGGAAACAAGTGGATTAATCGATCGAAACGCTCCTGGACTGCACGTATTCCTTCGTCGAAGAGGTGCTTGAATCGTTGATAATTCGCTTCCGAATATTTTGGTATCCAATGTTCGCTCATCCGATCCCAGATATCCAAGGCATCGTCTGCATTTCCTTGAGGCAGATTATTAGGGCCCGCCATGAAAATGAACCTGATTTTCCAGTTATGACAATCTAAACTAGCCTCCAATAATGCTTCAGACACAAGCTCTAGTTTGGACGCATCTTCAACTTCTATTTTAGATGAATTTTCAACAGATGCATGTAGTCTTAGAGCAACAATATCCCTCCAACTTGAATTGTACAGTTTGATCAGTTCTGGAGTTAAGTTTCTTACAAAGGCCCCTATGGTGTGTGCGTCACTGTGGCAGTGCAAGCAAATCACTGCCAGATTATCAAAAGAGTTATTGGACGGGTTTTCATCGATATGATGGATCTGAACCTTATGTTTCTCCAGGCGGCAGACGCAACACGTACGATCAGAGGCAAACAAGACTCGTGCTGCCAAGTCATCAGGAATCTGAACGCGTTGCTTTGCCATCCTCAAAAACCTCAATTTTCTCCGAGCCCCGGCGGGGTGGCTGGGGTCGTGTCGACGCCAGCTCCCCTGACCTGAGCAAGAGCGGACCGAGGTCATCCTGACCCCAACCACCCCGCCGCCGGGACGATCGATCAGTCGCCGGCCGCCTCGGCGGCGGCTTCGAGGCGGCGGAGGCGCTCGCCGAGGGTGGGCTTGCCCTCGATCAGCTCGTTGGGCTGGCCGTCCTGCTTGACGAGTTCGAAGGCGTCGTAGAGGGCGCCGAGGGGGGTGCGGGCCTCGTAGGTGAGGCGGTCGCCGTGGAGGTGGATGATCTGATAAAGCTGGGTGTCCTCGGCCTTCCGCTTCATCCAGTCGCCGGCCTGGGTCAGGTCGTACATCTTCGGGCCGCTGACGGAGACGACGTAGACCGTGCCGGAGTCATCCCGGGCGGCGGCGCCGGTGGGGACGTTCTGATCGCCCACGACCAGGCCGCTGCGGCCGTAGGCGTGGTCGTGCCCCTGGAGCACGAGGTCGACGGCGTACTTGTCGAAGATCGGCTGCCAGAGGTCGCGGAGCGCCGGGTTGTCGCGGTTCCTGGCCGCCGAGTAGATCGGGTGGTGGAAGGTGACGATCGTCCAGCGGTTCGGGTTCTCGGCCAGAACCTGCTCCAGCCAGGGGACCTGCTCCTCCTGCTTCTCGCTGGAGTTCAGGGAGATGATGCGCACCCCCTGATAGTCGATGAAATACACACTTTCTTCAAGACCTTCCGGCCCGTGCTCGGGCAGCGCGAAGCTCGGCCGCCAGTGGCCGGAAAGGCTGCGTTGCCCGTCCTCGGTACGCTCGTACTCGTGGTTGCCGGGGGTCGGCAGGCTCGGGACCATCGCGTTGACCCAGCCGGCCGAGTAGAACCACTCGCCCCACTCGGCGTCTCGGTTGGCCCGGTTGATCAGGTCGCCGGCATGAACGATGAAGCGGGCCTTCGGCGCGTCGGAGTACGCCCCCCGGATCACCCGAGACCAGAGCGACTTGACGTTGTTCTGCGCGTCGCCGAAATAAATGAACGAGAACGGCTCGGCCTCGTCGCTCGCCGTGGTGAAGTGGGCCCACTCGCTCCAGTTCACCCCATCGCCGACGCGGTACGCATAGGTCGTCTTCGGCTCCAGCCCTTCGAAGACAACCGAGTGGAACTTCGCCTCGTTCAGGTCGGTGGTCAGGGGGGTCGAGGTGGCCTCGACCGTCTCGGCGCGGTCCACGAACTGCGGGCCGTGGTCGGCCAGGGCGATCTCGGCAATCGCCGTCTCCACCGTCGCGTCGGTCCGCCAGGTCACCGCCTGCGAGGTCGCCGGGTCGCCGGTGAAGGTGAGGATGATCCGATCCGGCATGGCGGTCGGCCGGTAAACCTCGGCCTCGGCCACCGGCTTCGGCAGGTGGGAGTGGTCGTCCCCCTCGTCGTGGGCGAAGGCGGGGCATGCTGTCAGGACGATCAGGCCGCCAAGGGCCAGCGGCCGGGCTCGGTGGAACAGAGATGTCGAGAAGGTCGTCATGGGGTAGCCTTTTGTGAAAGGGTCCGCAGCTTGATTCGATGGTTCTGGGCAGGGTACTCGGTCTTCGGCATCGTGATCATACCGCGTTGATCGCCGGGACGAACAGAGACATGATCAGTGTTAATATACTGAGAAATTCGCATTAATATTTCGCGGATGAGCGACGGCACACCCTCTCCGCTCACCAGCCGCGTCGCCATCGTCACCTCTCCTCCAGGGCTCGTCTCCGACCAGGAGCACCCGCAGGCGGCACGATCTCAGCCACCCAACGCATTCGTTCCATGACAAGGCATCTCAACCGACATGAACAATCACAGGTGAACCGACTCTCCCAGCCCCTGGCCGGCGGCCTCCATCACGGCCTCGGAGAAGGTCGGGTGCGGGTGCATGGCATGGAGAATCTCCTCCTGCGTCGCTTCGAGCTTGCGAGCCATGACAAGTTCCGCGATCATCTCGGTCGCATTGGCGCCGATGATGTGGGCGCCGAGCAGCTCGCCCAGCTTCTTGTCGAAGATCAGCTTGACGAACCCCTCCGGCTCTCCCGCCGCGACGGCCCGGCCCGAAGCGATGAACGGGAACTTGCCGATCCGGATCTCTCGGCCCAGCTCGCGCGCCTTCTTCTCGGTCAGGCCGACGCTGGCCACCCCCGGCTCGGTGTAGGTGCAGCCGGGCACGTTGTCGTAATCGACCGTGCGGTCGGCATGGCCGCACAGACGCTCGATGCAGCAGATCGCCTCGTGGTGCGCCACGTGGGCCAGCCAGGGGGGGCCGATCACGTCGCCGACGGCGTAAATTGAGGGAACGCTCGTGACGTATCCCTTCTTCGGGTCGGCCTTGATGTGCCCCTTGAAGGTCTCAATCTTGACCTTCTTTTCATCCCAGAGATCCTGGATGTTCCCCTCGACGCCGATGGCCACCAGCATCACCTCGGCCTCGATCGTCTGCGGACCTTTCGGCGTCTCGACCGTCACCTTCACGCCGCCGTCGGTCTTCTCGACCTTCGTCGTTTTCGAGCCGGTCAACACCGTCATCCCGCGCTTCTCGAAGCTCTTGCGGAGGGTCTGCGAAACCTCCTCGTCCTCGATCGGCAACAGATGGTCGACCATCTCGACAATCGTCACCTTCGTACCGATTGCATTATAGAAGTAGGCAAATTCACACCCAATCGCCCCGGCGCCGACCACCAGCATCGACTTCGGCTGCGTCGGCAGGTTCATCGCCTCCTTGTACGAGATGATCGTCTTGCCGTCGAACTCGGCCCCGGGCAAGGCCCGAGCATGCACGCCGGTGGCAATCACAATCGACCCGGCCGAAAGCGTCTTGTCCCCCACCTTCACCTGATTCGGGCCGACGATCTTCGCCGTCCCTTGCTGGTGCTGCACCTTGTACTTGCGGAACAGACCCTCGATCCCCTTGTTCATCTTGGTCGTGACGTCCCGGCTTCGCTTGATCATCTGGGAGAAATCCCAGCGCGAGTCGCCGGTGTAGCCGAACTCCTTGCCGTTGTGATTCAACAGTTCAACGACATGAGCATTCGTCAACAAGGCCTTGGTGGGAATGCAGCCCCAGTTCAGGCAGATGCCGCCGAGCTTGTCCTGCTCGACACAAAGCACCTTCTTGCCGAGCTGGGCGGCTCGGATCGCGCCGGCGTATCCGGCGGGTCCGCCGCCGATGACAATCAGGTCGTAGTCGTGGGCCATGAGTAGAGATATCTCTTTGCGTGAAACGACTTCAAGAAACGCAACAAACGGCGAGGACGGGGACCGATCGCCCGCAACCGGTCCCGACGGGGCGGGATGCTCCGGATCGCGTGCCGGGACACGGCAAAACGGCGGCGCGGGGCCGGGAACACAAGCCGAGCCTCGGCTTCGAGGGGCTCCCCTTCCTCGTCCAGGGGATTCGCCCGAGGAATGGCCTCGCCATCACCTGGCAACACCGTCCCGTCCCCGGCCAATCGGTTGATCCCTTTTATTGTGACGTTCCGGCCCCCCCCCGTACAGACGACGTCTCTGGCCAACTTGACAACGCAACCTCCGGAGGATGGTACACTGGCACCCCGTCACGCCCCGGGAGGGGTCGTGTGCCGGCACCCCTCGACCCGTTCACGAAGGAACGCTCGACCATGCCCGACCCATTCCGGTATCGACGCCTCGACAAGGCCAACGCCGCCGTCCTGCTCATCGACCACCAGTCCGGCCTCTGCAATCTCGTTCACGACTTCTCCCCCGACGAGTTCAAGAACAACGTCCTGGCCCTGGCCGACGCGGCCAAATACTTCAACCTCCCGACCATCCTGACCACCAGCTTCGAGAACGGCCCCAACGGCCCCCTCGTCCCCGAGCTGAAGGACCTCTTCCCCGACGCCCCGTACATCGCCCGCCCCGGCCAGATCAACGCCTGGGATAATGACGAGTTCGTCAAGGCGGTCGAGGCGACCGGCAAGAAACAACTGATCCTCGCCGGGGTCGTCACCGAAGTCTGCGTCGCCTTCCCCGCCCTCTCGGCCATCGAGGCCGGTTACGAGGTCTTCGTCGTCACCGACGCCTCGGGCACCTTCAACCTGACCACCCGAGAGGCCGCCTGGTCCCGCATGGAAGCCGCCGGGGCCCAGCTCATGAACTGGTTCGGCGTCGCCTGCGAGCTGCACCGCGACTGGCGCAACGACGTCGAGGGGCTCGGCGCCCTGTTGTCCAACCACCTCCCGGCCTACCGGAACCTCATCACCAGCCACAACGCGAAGTAACGGACACGCGGCACACGTGGAGCATCCTTCATGAAGCGCCTTCGACGCATCCTCCGCAACGTCCCCCAGCACTGGGTCGGTGACGGCTTCCCCGTGCGAAGCCTCTTCTCGTACGGCGGCGGGAACGCCTTCGATCCCTTCCTGCTCCTCGACTACGCCGGGCCGCACCCTTTTGAACCCGCCTCGGCCCCCCGAGGCGTCGAGGAACATCCGCACCGCGGCTTCGAAACCGTCACCATCGTCTACCAGGGGGAGCTGGCCCACCGCGACTCCTCGGGCAGTCACGGCACCATCGGCGCCGGCGACGTGCAATGGATGACGGCGGCCTCGGGCGTCGTTCACGAGGAATTCCACAGCGAGCGCTTCACCCGCGACGGCGGCACCCTGGAAATGGTCCAGCTCTGGGTGAACCTGCCCGCCCGAGACAAGCGGGCGGCCCCCGGCTACCAGAGCCTGCTCGATGCCGACATCCCCCGCGTCCCGCTCGCCGACGGCTCGGGGACGGTCCGGGTCATCGCCGGCGAGTTCCAGGGAACTCCCGGAGCGGCCAAAACCTTCACCCCGATCAACGTCTGGGACATCCAGCTTGATGCCTCCCGAAGCGTCGAACTCCCGCTCCCCGAGGGCCACACCAGCCTGATCGTCGTCCAGACCGGTTCGGTGCAGCTCGACGGCACACGAGTCTCCGCTGTCGAGGTCGCCGATCTGTCTCGCGAGGGAAACCTCGTTCGCGTGCTCGCCGAATCCCCGACTCGGCTTCTCGTCCTGACCGGCGAGCCCATCGGCGAGCCGATCGCCGGTCACGGCCCCTTCGTCATGAACACCCCGGACGAAATCCAGCAGGCCATTCATGATTATCGGCAGGGCCTCCTCGGTCGGCTCTCCTAGCGGTCTGCCCGCTCGGGCCTTGGCCGGTCTGCCGGCGGAACGAAGCGACCGGCTCCGAAACCGCGAGGTGCCGGTCCCTCAATTTCCGCAGAAACGCCTTGAAGGAGTGAAAACTGCAAAATCGCTCAGGTCCAGGTTTCTGCTACCCCCTTCCGCTCTCCCTGACTACAATCGGGGCGCTCGTCGCCTCAGGAGACGCCTAGGCGTCTTCAACCCGTCTTCAGCACCTCGCAACCACTCACTTCAAAACACAAGAACCCATCGATCGCTTCTGGTCGACCGGGATCCCCTCAGAGAGGGAGCAAGCCCCATGAGCTACGAGTTCACTCCCGAGCAGAACACCCTGATCGGCAACCTCGCGCACAAGATGGGCGTGGTGGGCCTGCTGGCGATGATTGTGGGTATCCTAAACCTGATCTCGGCGTTGATGCTTCTGGTCTTCGTCTTTCAGGACCAGATTCCGGCCGAGGTCGTCCAGCAGATCCCCGAGGAGATCCGAGGCGAGCTGCCGCCCACGAATTTCCTCTGGGGCCTTGCCATCCAGAGCGCCACGTCCGGCCTGATCTTCACCCTGCTCGGCGTCTGGACGCGCGCCGCGGCAGGTTCGTTCCGCGAGATCGTCGCGACAACCGGCCGAGACGTCGGACACCTGATGAACGCCCTCGGATCGGTTTATAAAATGTACTCGCTTCTGTATGCGCTGGTCGTCATCGCCTTGATCTTCTTTGTTGTTGGCCTGGCGCTGCAGTTGTATCTGAGATTCACCTCCTGACCTTCACGAATCCTCGAGACGCGCCCTGCATCATCTCGGGCGCGTCTCGTCATGTCGGAACGCCTGAGAGGAATGGGCCCGTCCCCATTCCTGGCAGGACGTCCTACCCAGATCGACCCCAAGGAGAAACTCAAGGAGTCGCTCGGTGAAATTGCACCCTCTCGGAGCGAGCATCGTCTTTCTGAGCCTGGCCGCCTGGCTGGCGATCATGCCCCGGCCGGTCCTGGCCCAGGACGAAGAAGCACCCGCCCCGGAGGCCCCCGCTGAGGAGGCCCCCGAGCCGCAAACCACCGCAGACCCGGAAATCCCCGTCGACCAGCTTGGGCTCTTGCTCCAGCCGCTGACCAAGGACGAACTCGTCGTCGAGGCCGACGCCTGGCGCGACCTGCTCAAGCAAAAAGTCTCGCAAATCAGCTCCGCCGAGATCGCCGTCAAGCGGCAGAACAAGCAGGTGGAGGAGTCCGAAGAGCAAACCGAAACGGCCAAGGCCAAAACCGAGGCGGTTCAGAACGACGTCGCCGCGGTGAAGCAGAAAACCGACCAGGTCGCCAAGGACGCGGCCGAGGCCGGCCCCGACGAGGCTGACGAGGTCTCCTCCGAGGCCAGCGCCGTCGCCGCCGAGGCCGACGCCGTCAACACCGAGGCCGCCGCCCTCAAGGCCGAGGCCGAGCAGGACGCCGAGGCGGCCCAGCAACAGAAGGAAGCGCTCCTCGAAGACCTCCCCGTCCTCCGCGAGCAGAAGACCGCGCTGATCGACCGGGTCAACGCCGTCCTCGACGCGCTGGAAACCAAGGGCGGCGACGTCGAGGAGTACCGCACCTACGTCTCGGCCGTCAGTGGCATCAACATCGACACCTCCGACGCCTCGGCCACCTGGACGGCCATCACCGGCTGGCTGACCTCCGAGCAGGGTGGCCTGCGTTGGGTCTACAACATTCTGAAATTCCTCGGCATCCTTCTGGTCGCCTACTTCGTCTCGAAGATCCTCTACTTCGTGACCTACCGGGCGACCGGGGCCTGGCCGCAGGCCTCGAACCTGCTCCGCGACTTCCTTAGCCGGTTCGTCCAGCAAGCGGTCCTCTTCCTCGGGCTGATCGCCGGCCTGGCCGCCCTGGAGGTCAACATCGGGCCGATGCTGGCCGCCATCGGCGCCGCCGGGCTGGTCGTCGGCCTCGCGTTGCAGGACACGCTGAGCAACTTCGCCAGCGGCCTGCTGATGCTCGCCTATCGCCCGTTCGACGTCGGCGAGGTTATCGAGGCCGCCGGGGTGATGGGCAAGGTTGAGTCGATGAACATGGTCTCCACCCACATCAAGACCTTCGACAACCGCCACATGGTCGTGCCCAACAGCCAGATCTGGGGCGGCATCATCACCAACGCCAGCACCAGCAACATCCGCCGCGTCGACCTGACCTTCTCGGTCGGATACGATGACGACCTCGCCAAGGCCCAGGAGATCCTCGAGCGTCTGGTGCGCGAGCACCCGAAGGTCCTCGACGACCCCGAGCCGATGGTCAAGCTCAACGAGCTGGGCGAGTCCTCCATCGACTTCATCTGCTGGCCCTGGTGCCAGGCCGCCGACTATGGCGAGGTGAAGTGGGGCCTGCTCCGCGCAGTCAAGGACGAGTTCGACCGCAACGGAATCAGCATCCCGTTCCCCCAACGCGACATCCACGTCTACCAGGCGTCGCCGGCCGCCGAGGCCTCCGTCTCCTGAGCAAACCTTGCGGCCGGGCTGTTTTTTTCGGCCCGGTCGCGTTCCCTGTCTCATCTCCCCGGCGGTTCTCCGCCCCGTTTCTCACTGCGAAGGTGCATTCATGAGCGATTTCATCTCCCAGCTCCAGTCCCAGACCGGACTCGATGGCGACCTTGTCAAGAAAGGCGTCGGCGCGATCCTGAACTTCATGAAAGAGCATCTGCCCGAAGACCTCTTCACGAAGGTCGAGAGCGAGGTGCCCCAGGCGGCCGATGCCGTCTCGTCGTTCCTCCACGGCCAGCAGGCATCCGGGATGCTTGAGAAAGTCGGCGACCTCGTCGGCGGCCTTCTCGGCGGCAAGGCCGGCGCGCTGCCCGACCTCCTCCAGATGCTCTCCAAAACCGGTCTGTCGCTCGACCAGGCCAAGACCTTCTTGCCCATCGTGATTGAAAAGCTCAAGGACCTCCTGCCCGACGACGTTCTCAATCAGATCATGGAACGCCTACCCGCCTTCGGCGAAGTCCTCAAAAAGGCCGACGGCTGAGCCGCACCTTCCTGGTACGTCCAGGATCGCGACCCAGCGAATACCATCGACAAGCGCTTGAAGTTCGCGGATGCGAGGGGTAGAATCCAGAGATGTTGATCCACCCTTGCTGGGTGGCAACAACCGGTCACGACGGCCCGCTTCTCCCGGCTGACCTGCCAGGGGAACGGGCTTTTTGTTTTTTGAGAAAGGTATGCCTCAGTTTGCATTGAAGAATAGGCAACCAGAACGAAAAGGAGCGTGACATGCTTGGTCAATTCTCCGTGTTGTTCGCCCTTGCCTCCGCCCTCCTGCTCCCAGACGTGGTGGCTGGACAGGAGCGTTCGTGTGCCTGCGATGCGGGCCCGACGGCCGTTGATCGTCCGCTGGGCGAGGAACAGGATGGCTTCCCTGAAATCGGCCTGTTCCAAACCCTCCCGAAGGAAATCCCCTATCGCCTGACGGTGGAACCGCCGATCGCCGTCTACCCGCCCGAGGGACACATTCCCACCCTGATTCGGGGCGACGGCTCGATCACCCTGCAGTACAACCGCTCGCAAGAGCCAGAAACGCTCGCTGTCCGCATCACGGACCTCGACCTGCGGCTGCTCCCCTTCTCGTTCCCGATCGACCTCGACGGCGACGGCCAGCGAGAAGCCCTTGAGCTGCCGAGCCTGCGTATCGGATCAGAGTTCCTGGACCTCGAAGCCTCGACCGGCACCCTCGATCTGAAGTCCGGGAACATGGACCTCGACTTCGTCTTCGCAATCTCGGCGAAGAACCTCCCGATGATCGAGACGTTGGGCCTCGACGAGGTCCGGTTCACGGTCGAGGACCAGGGCGTCTTCGACCTCAGCACCGGGTCGTTCACCATTCACTGCGGAGTCGTGGACATCCGCGAGGGTCCGCTCGCCGGATACACGATCCGGGCCGGGGGCGACGGCGATCCAGAGCGGCCGGCATCGACGGTGGAGCTCAAGGCGGGGGTCGCCGCCTCGCCGGACATCCGTTGCCGCGACATCCCGGCGGGTCAGAACCGCGTGATCATCTGCCCCGGCGACCGGGTCCTCCTCTGCTGGAGTTCGAGCCAGGACGTGGTCTCGGTCGACATCTCCCCGAGCGTCGGGACGACGCTACCGCCAACCGGCGAGATCATCGTCACCCCGCCCACCCCCGGGCCGGGCGACCCGGGAGAGATCGTCTATCGCGTCACGACCAACGGCGGGAATACCCCGGGCGTGGAGGACACCGTCACTGTCGTCTTCTACCAGGGACAGGTGCTCGGCCCCTACCAGGCAAACCCCGATCGGGTCAACAACCGCTGGTCACTGAATATTCCCTTGACGAGCCTCAGCGGCCGGATCTATGTCCAGCAGGTCCAGATCGGTCGGGGCCCTGGCTGCCTTGACTGGGTGCGCTTCTTCTTCGAACACCAGAGCCCGTACCTGCCCGGCGGCATCGACTACGGCGGCGACATCGGTAGCCCAATCGCCGTGCCCTTCCGCGCTGCCGGCACCTGGTACTTCCACGCCCGAGTCGACCCACCCCGATCGACGCCCGATCCCCGCGATACCCAGTTGCCCGTCTGCTTCCGGTTCTCGGGCCGATGCCAATAGCGAAGGCCCATCACCGGCGTCGTCCAGGCGTTCGAAACGCGAAGATCGACCCCTGATCGGCCTCCGGCGGTCCGAAGGGATCGCCGGAGGCCTCTTGAAAGGATCGCTCAGAGCAACATTGCGGCCGGTTCTTCGAGGAACGCCTTGAGCGTTCGCATGAACTCGGCGGCGGTCGCACCATCGACGGCGCGGTGGTCGGCCGTGAGGGTCACGGTCATCACCTGGCCGACCACCAGCTCGCCGTTCTCGACCACCGGCCGGGCCTCGGTCGTGCCGACGGCGAGAATCCCGACCTCCGGCATGTTCAAGATCGCATCAAACTGCTTGACGCCGTACATGCCAAGGTTCGAGATGGTGAACGTCCCGCCCATCATCTGCTTCGGGTTGAGCGTGTTGGTCCGGGCAGCCTCGGCCAGGGCGAGCGTCCCCTGGCGGATCTCAACCAGGCCAAGCTGATCGGCATGCGGCAAGACGGGAACAATCAGGCCGCCGTCGAGCGCCACGGCAATGCCGATGTTCACATCCCCATGCAAGACCATCGCGTCCTCTTCATACGAAGCGTTCAGGTCCGGGTGCTTTCGCAACGCCATCGCAACCGCCTTGGTCACGAAGTCGCCCACCGAAAGCTTGATCTTCTGCTTCGAGAGCTGCGCGTTGAGCTGCTCGCGAAGGGCGACGATCCGATCCATCCGGATGTCGCTCGTGACGTGGATTTCCGGGGCCGCCTGCTTGGCCTGAAGCATCCGAGCGGCGATCGTCTTGCGCATCCGGCTGTGCGGCACGCGCTGCGTCTCGCGAATCGGGCCGCGGGCAACCGGCATGGCCGGGGCGGGGGCAGCGGCGGCCGCTTCTTTCCCCTTGCTCGGGGCGGCGGCGCCACGGTGCTGAAGAAATTCTTCGACATCGCGGCGGACGATCCGGCCGTTGGGCCCCGAGCCTTCCACCTGGCCGAGGTCGATTCCCTCGGACGCGGCGATCTTGCGGGCGAGCGGGCTGGAGCGGACCCGTCCGCCCGGCTCTCGCGCTTCGGCCCCGGCGTGCTGACCGTTCGCGTCGGTCGAGTGACCATAATCCGGAGCGGACGATGCGCCCTGCGCCCCGGCTCCCGCCGGAACGGCTTCCTTCTTCGACTCCGCCTTCGAGGCCGAGCCGCCCTTGAGCTTCTCAGCCACCTGCGCCGGGTCTTCCCCCTTGCTCGCCATCACCAGCACGCGCTGACCGAGGGCGACGTCATCCCCTTCCTGCACATCGAGCAGGGCGACCGTTCCCTCGTCGAACGCCTCCATCGGCATGACGGCCTTGTCGGTCTGAATCTCGGCCAGGACGTCCCCTTCCTTGACCGCGTCGCCGACCTTCACGTTCCACTTCACCAGTTGCCCGCTCTCCATCGTCGGGCTGAGTTTGGCCATCGTCACTTCAATGGGCATTTGCGGGCTCCTTGGGGCAGTAGGCAGTAGGCAGCGGGCAGTAGGCAGTGAGGACGGGGAAAGAAAATCGAAGGTCAGCGGTGGCAGGTGGAGGATAAAGAACGGCAGTCGAACGCAGGGGGATTGGTCAGGGAGTCGGGACGTCGAACGAGCGAGCCAGAGAGTTCATCAGGCCGTTGAGCAGTCGGCCGACCTCGGAGCAGCGGGAAAGAAGTTCAGAGGTCGCGGGATCATCGAGGTAGCGAAGTCGATCGGCAATGAGCAGTTGCGTCTCGACCTCTCGGAGAGAGCCGTGGGCGATGGAGAGAAAACGATGGAACTCCCTGTTGCCACCCCGACCTTGACCCTCTGCAATGTTCGAGGGGATTGCCACCGCCGAACGACGAAGCTGGTTCGTCAGGCCAAAGCGTTCCTCGTTCGGAAACCTCGCCGTGTCCTGATAGACCTGCTCCACCAGGTCCATCGCCCTCTGCCAGGCGATCAGGTCCCTGTAATTCTGACTCGCCATGCCCGAAGCCCCGCCTTTCCCATCTGCCCGGCGGGGCTCCCCTCCCCTCCACTCTCTCCTCTCTCCTCTTCGCTTTTCCCCTTCTGCCTACCGCCTACTGCCTACTGCCTACCTGTACAACACCCCATTGACCGCCTCGACCACCCGCTCGACGCTGGGCAGCATGTCCAGCTCCAGGCGACGGTTATACGGCAACGGGGCGTCCTTGGCGGTGACCCGCTCGATCGGCGCGTCCAGCTCGTCGAAGGCGGCGCGGTAGATGCGGTCGGCCACGCCGGCGCCGATGCCGCAGTACGGCCAGTTTTCCTCGACGATGATCGCGCGGTGGGTCTTCGTCACCGAGTTCAGAATGGCGTCGAGGTCCAGCGGCCGGATGGTCCTCATGTCAAGCACCTCGGCGCTGATCCCGTCCTCCTCCAGTTTCTCGGCCGCCTTCAGGCTGGTGATCACCGACCGCGAGTAGGTGATGATCGTCACGTCCGAGCCTTCGCGCTTCACGTCGGCCTTGCCGATCGGCACGACGAAGTCGGGGTCTTCCGACACCTCTCCCTTGTCGCCGAGCAGGTTTTCATGCTCGATGAAGATCACCGGGTCGTCGTCTCGGATCGCGGCTTTGAGCATCCCCTTCGCGTCGCTCGGGGTGCTGGGCATCATCACCTTCAGGCCCGGGAAGTGGGCGTACAGCGCCTCCGGCCGGTGCGAGTGGGTCGCCCCCAGGTTGCCGGCGATCCCCGAGTTGCCCCGGAAAACGATCGGCACGCTGAACTGGCCGCCCGACATGTAGCGCATGTTCGCGGCGTTGTTCACCAGCTGGTCGAACGCGACGTAGCTGAAGCTGAAGGTCATGAACTCGACGATCGGCCGCAGGCCGACCATCGCCGCGCCGATGCCGATCCCGGCAAAGCCGTTCTCGGAGATCGGCGTATCGACGATCCGGCGATCGCCGAAGCGGTCGAGCATTCCCTGGCTGACCTTGTATGCGCCGTTGTACTCGGCGACTTCTTCACCCATGAGGAAGACGCGGTCGTCCCGCTCCATCTCCTCGGTCATGGCCAGATTCAGGGCCTCTCGGTACTGCATGATGGCCATGGACGCGGTCACTCCTGAGGAATGTGAGGGGAGACGGTAATGTCGGTGTAGACCTCGTCAAGCTCCGGCTCGGGAGCTTCCTCGGCGAAGCGGATGGCCTCGTCGATCAGTTCCTTGACCTCGGCTTGCATCAGTTCGAGCGATTCATCATCGACCCAGCCGCGCTCGCGGAGGACGACCTCGTAGAGCGAGATCGGGTCCCGTTCGCGGGCCTTTTCCAGCTCTTCCTTGGTCCGGTACTTCATCGGGTCCGACATCGAGTGGCCGCGGTAGCGATACGTCTTGGCCTCGATGAACGTCGGCCCTTCGCCGGCCCGGGCGCGATTGGCGGCTTCGAGCGTCGCCTCGGCCATCGCCTCCACGTCGTTGGCATCCACCGCAAGACTGGCCGAGAAGCCATACGGCGGCCCGCCTCGCTGGGTCAGGTCGAGCACGGCCGAGTGCCGGTGCAGATGCGTGCCCATCGACATCATGTTGTTTTCAACAACGTAGATGACCGGCAGCTTCCAGAGGCCGGCCATGTTGAAGGCCTCGTGCAGGGCCCCCTGGTCCATCGCGCCGTCGCCAAAGAAGCAGAGCGTCACCTTGTCGTCGCCGCGGTACTTGCTGGCGAACGCGAACCCGGCGGCCAGCGGAATGTGGCTGCCGACAATCGCGTGACCGCCCATGAAGTTGCGATCGACCTGGAAGAAGTGCATCGAGCCGCCCTTGCCCTTCGAGCAACCGGCGGCCTTGCCCAGCATCTCCGCCATGCCCGCCCTCGGCTCCATCCCCCGGGCGATCGCGTGCCCGTGGTCTCGGTAGGCGGTGATCACGTAATCGTCGTCTCTCAAGACGCCGATCGAACCCACGGCACAGGCTTCCTGTCCGCTATACAGGTGACAGAAGCCGCCGATCTTTTGCCGCTGATAAAGCATCGCGGAACGTTCTTCGAACCGGCGAATCACCAGCATTTGTCGGAGCCAGTCGAGGGCCTGCTCCCGTTCGACGATGGGCTTGGCTTCAGTCTGCGCGTGGGCCATATCTTCCAGCTCCTGCTCGGTCGCGGGTCCGGAGTTCGGTCGGGGCGAGGCCGGGGGGGGCGGTGGGAACTCGTACCGTTTCGGCTCGGAATCAGATTCGGATTCGGACGCGGAATCAATCGCGACAGCGGTTCCGGGCGGGGAATCGGTCCGGCTGGGAAACGTCCGGGCCAATCTCGGCCAGAGGCTCACCAGTCGCTGCCAGAGAGAAGGCATTCTATACAAACCGGGGGCTTCCCTGCCAGTCGGGGCGGATCGGACGCGAAAGGGCTGGTTCCTGATCGTTGAGCCGGGGGAATCGAACCACCCTCGGGAGGATCGGGCTGCCTTGCCCACCCGTGCTTCGGTCTCGCCACGAGAGAGGATCGGTCACCCGAAATTCCCGTGTGCGGATCGAAACGATCCGGTCCTGACCTGATCAGACTCGCCAACCGATCCGCGATCGACAATCGGCCGAGGGCCGAACACCCATTGCCCGCGACCACCGTGGATTTCCCTGCCAGCAGGCCGGCCACCCTGCTTCCGACTCGGGAAGCAAAAGAAGCCAGGCCGGCCGGAAATCCCGGTCGGTGCGGTGCGGGCGATCAGCCCGTCGGGAGGGCATCGGGACGTGCGTTTTGGAAAAACACGTCCCGAAGGATCAGCTCTGCCGCGCTTTCAAAAGCTGGCGGAGCACGAAGGAGAGGATCCCTCCGTGCTCATAGTACTTGATTTCCTGCGGCGTGTCGATCCGAACGGTCGCCGGGAATCGCAAGGTCGAGCCGTCGGCCTTCGTGGCCACCACCTGCACCTCGCGCCCCTCGGCGAATTTCGCGTCGAGCACTGTCCGCAAGCCTTCAATCGCATAGGTTTCCTCGCCCGTCAAGCCGAGCGCCTGCGCATTGTCTCCTGCGCCGAACTGCAACGGGAGGATTCCCATGCCCACAAGGTTCGATCGGTGAATCCGCTCGAAGCTCTCGGCAATCACCGCCCGAACCCCCAGCAACCGCGGCCCCTTGGCCGCCCAGTCGCGCGACGACCCCGAGCCGTACTCCTTGCCCGCCAAGATTATGAGCGGCACCCCCCGACGCCGGTATTCCTCCGACGCATCGAAGATCGTCGTCACCTCCCCATCAGGCAAGAGCCGGGTAAAGCCCCCTTCGGTCCCCGGAGCCAGCTGGTTCCGCAGGCGAACATTGGCAAACGTGCCGCGGACCATCACCTCATGGTTCCCTCGCCGAGAGCCGTACGAGTTGAAGTCCTTCGCCTCAACCCCGTGCTCCCTCAGATACGAGCCCGCCGGGCTCTGCGCCTTGATCGCCCCGGCCGGCGAAATATGGTCGGTCGTAATGCTGTCTCCCAGCACCGCCAGCACCCGAGCTCCGCTGATCTCCTGCACCGGGTCGGGCTCCACCCCCATCCCCTGGAAGTAGGGCGGATTCTTCACATAGGTCGAGGCGTCGTCCCAGGCGTACAGATCCCCCTCGGGGGTCGGCAAACCTTTCCATCGCTCGTCGCCTTCAAAAACATCAGCATATTTGCGCTGATACATCTCGGCCCGGACCGACTTGAGGATCGTGTCCTGCACTTCCTTCTGGGTCGGCCAGATGTCTCTCAGATACACGGCTTTGCCGTTCGTGTCGGTCCCGATCGGCTCGCTCGTCAGGTCAATGTCGATCGTCCCGGCCAATGCGTACGCCACCACCAGGGGGGGCGACGCCAGGTAATTGGCCTTCACGTCCGAGTTGATCCGACCCTCGAAGTTCCGGTTCCCCGAGAGGACCGAGACGGCCACCAGATCATCCTCCTGGATCGCCTGGGTGATCTCCTTCGACAGCGGCCCCGAGTTGCCGATGCAGGTCGTGCATCCGTAGCCGACGGTGTTGAACCCCAACGCATCGAGCGACGCGGTCAGGCCCGAGTCGTCGAGATAGTCCGTCACCACCTTCGAACCGGGCGCCAGGCTCGCCTTGACCCACGGCTTCGGCTTCAGGCCGCGCTCGACCGCTTTTTTCGCCACCAGACCCGCGCCGATCATCACCGAAGGGTTCGAGGTGTTCGTGCAGCTCGTGATCGCCGCGATCACCACCGAGCCGTGCGTTAGGTGGCCGTTGCCGTTGCTCAGCGGGTGCGTCTGAGCCGCCGGGGCCTTCGGGTCCTCAGCACCTGCGGCGACCCCGCCCCCTCCTTCGGTTTCGAGCCGATTCTCGCCGTTCGAGTCCGTCGAGGCCGCGCCGCTGGCCTTCCTCGCCTTCTCCACCGCGGCCAGCGCCGTCGGCGAGTCCTTGATCATCTGCGAGAGGACCTGAGCGAACCCCCCTTTCACCTCTCCCAGCGTCACCCGGTCTTGCGGACGCTTCGGCCCGGCCAGGCTCGGCACGACGGTCGAGAGGTCCAGTTCCAGGACGTCGGTGAAGTGCGGCTCCGGAGCGCCGGTCGTGCGGAACATCCCCTGTTCCTTGCTGTAGGCCTCGACCAGGCGGATCAATTCGCTCGGCCGTCCTGAAAGTTCCAGATAGCGGAGCGTCTCGGCGTCGATCGGGAAGATACCGCAGGTCGCGCCGTATTCGGGGGCCATGTTGGCGATCGTCGCCCGGTCGGCCAGCGGCAGGTGATCGAGCCCGTCGCCGAAGAACTCGACGAACTTGCCGACCACCCCCCGACGCCGGAGCATCTGCGTGACGGTCAACACCAGGTCGGTCGCCGTCGCCCCTTCCGGCAGCTTCCCGGCCAGCTTGAAGCCGATGACCTGCGGCACGAGCATCGACACCGGCTGACCCAGCATCGCCGCCTCGGCCTCGATCCCGCCGACCCCCCAGCCCAGCACCCCCAGGCCGTTGATCATCGTCGTGTGCGAGTCCGTCCCGACCAGCGTGTCGGGATAGGCGATCGTCTCTCCGTTCTCTTCCTTCGTGAAGACGACCCGCGCCAGGTATTCCAGGTTCACCTGGTGGACGATCCCCGTCTCCGGCGGCACGACCTTGAAGTTCTCGAACGCCTTCTGACCCCAACGCAGAAACGCGTACCGCTCCGTATTCCGCTGATATTCGAGTTCCGTGTTGTGCAAGAGGGCCAGCTTCGTGCCCGCCTCGTCCACCTGCACCGAGTGGTCGATCACCAGCTCGGCCGGCTGCAACGGGTTGATCTGCTTCGGATCGCCGCCGAGCCGGCTCATCGCGTCCCGCATCGCCGCCAGGTCCACGACCGCCGGCACGCCCGTGAAGTCCTGCATCAACACCCGAGCCGGCCGAAAGGCGATCTCATCCTTCGGCTCGGCCTTCGGGTCCCACTTCGCCAGCGCCAGCACATCGTCTGCGGTGACGGTCAGGTCGTCCTCGCACCGCAGCAGGTTTTCCAGCAAGATTTTCAACGAAAACGGCAATCGGGCCAGGTCCACCCCCTGCCCGCTCAGGGCATCGAGGCGGTAGATCTGATACGGTCGGCCATCAACCTGAATGGTCGCTCGACTCTGAAAACTGTCGGCCATCGGAGGCAGCCCTCGGGCAAGATCGGTTCGTTCGGAGATCGTTCGTTCACGTCAACCCATCGCGGACTCGAAAGCCCCATCATAACGACCCCGACGATTCCCTCCCAGATTGCAGCCCCGTTCGGTGCCCCTGGCCCGCCTCGCAACAGACTCAGGGCGTGGGCACCACGCGCGGAGCCGCAAAGGCACAATGACGCCGGAGAGCCGGGCGTTCTCCCGGGCCTTCTCCACGAACACCGCCGCCATTGCTCCCCGTCAGGAGCCCTTCCCCCCATACTACGGCCCGTCCAAGGTGCGCCCTTGACCTCAGAGGCGAGGAAAGCGAGGCTCCTAGAGTTGAGCAAGAAGCTGGTCATACGCCGCGTGAGAGCCGATCCAGAACCATACGACCGTCTCGCCGTCACGCACGCAGACCGCCCGATAGCTGATACCGACGCGAGCCGAGTAGAGCGGCGGGTCGGCGTGGACTTGCTTGAAGTGCAGGCCCGGATGCGCCGGGTTCTGCCGAAACAAGCGATACGACTCCCGCGCCTGCTGTTGGACATGAGCGGGCAGGGCCGCGAACATCGCGCGGAAGCGCCGAGTGAGATGCGAGTTCATAGCCGCTCGGGGTCGAGTTCCTCGGTCAACCCGGCACGATGCTCGGCCAGCGCCTCGTTTGCCAGCCCCACGAGCCGATGAGCGGACCCGGCAATGGTCCGATCGAAGTCGTCCTCGGCTGCCAGTTCGGCCAGCAGCCTGGACGCCAACACCTCCTGCTCGGCCTCGGGAAGTTTGGCTGCCTCGGCGAATGCCTTCTCAAGCAGCGTTGTCATGTCGCTGTCCTCCGACCCAATAATACCGCCAAGAAAACCGATCGGCGGGTGCCCTCGGTAGCTCGCCAACCGGGGCGGCGTCGCCGTAAGAGGCTTGGAGCGCCTCACCGTGGCCTCTCGTTGTTCCGCGACCCCGGTTGACGAGCAACCGGGGCCACCCGCGAAAGCCCCATCATAACGACCCCGGCGGTTCCTCCCAGATTGCAGCCCCTCCGGCTTCGCCCGGCGACTCCGGCGACGGAGCCAGGAGGGGAGGCTCTCGCCCGGCGGGTGGCTGGGGTCTCGGGCGGGTGGCTGGGGTCTCGGAACGAGACCCCGGCGGCTTGGCCTCGCTCAACGGGACCGGGGTCCGAAGACGGACCCCAGCCACCCGCCGCTGGGGGGAGCCTGCTACCGGCCGGGCGCCGAGATGATTTCGCGGCCATTCCGGCTACCGATTGCTCTCCATGTCTCTAGGGCGATGTTCTCCTTGGTGAAATTGACGTGACCATCGACGTAAAGTGTGTTGACGCCGCTTCGGTGATTGCTGCTTGCGGTCCATGCCCCGTAGATCCATGAAGTCCCGTTGGCGCACGACTTCTCATTCGGCAGGAGCACGTGGTTATAGAGGGTTGATCCGTAGTCGCCAAAGAACCAGTTGTTGCCCTTCCCCGAGAAGTTCCGCGTGGCGGTCCGGGGATCCAGCGCCTCGCAACGATCCGCGAATTGCTCGTATTGATCCGGATAGAACAATTGATCCGGAGTCTGGAAGACGGTTCGCTTCGCGTCGCGCGCGAGGCGGGAAGAGGGTCCGACGAGCCATTCCGTGAAGGCGATCGTCGTTGAGGCGCCATCGGTGAAATCACGATACCCGACGGGTGCGTTCCCGAGCCTGACGAAGGACCCATTGTGGCCGAACGACTGAATTCCTAGCCCGAGATTGCCGACGTAATTCGTCGATCCACCCATTCTGTACGAGCGATCCTCTCCGTCGGCCGGGCAGATGAAGGTGTTAAGGCTGGTCGTGGCCAGCGTGCTTCCCTGATCACCGATCTCCGGCGCGAGTCTCGCGAAATTGATCGCATTGTAGATCGCACCCTGTTCCAGATAAGGAAGGATCGCGACGTGAATGGAATAGCCGGTTGAAGACGAAGCTGCCGGGAAAACACCGTGGAGCGAGGCATATTGGGCAAGCGCGAGGCCAGTCTGTCTCAGGTTGTTCGAGCAGTGGACCTTTTGGCTAGCCTCGCGAGCCGACGCGACGGCGACCAAGGTCAGGACCATCAGAATCCCGATCATCGCGAGAGAGACGACGACCTCGATCAGTGTGAAGCCTTCGCGAGAACCCAGTACATTGCGACGGATCATTGGTCTCCCTCGCGAATCGAGACCTCCACGATCGGCGATTTGATCATTTGCGTAACGGAATCGATGTCTCTCCCTTTGATCTCCTCTCGGAAGTAGATGACCGTCGTGGCATCCGCGAAGATGATGTAATTTCCCGGTCTCTCGGGAGGCCGCTCGAGTATGGCCTTGTACCTCAGCGCGCCGTCAGCCATCGTCTCGCCCGGGGTGTTGTCGTCGGAATGAATATTGATGCTCGCGTAATCATATCCGGTTTCCCCTTGCAGTAGATTGACCCCGAGCGACACCGGCAGGCTGATTTCCGGGTTGTTGCGGTATACGTCAACCACGCAAGTGATCGCTTCTCCAATCCCGAAAGAGGCGCCGTTGACTGGTTCAACGAGGCGGATGTCGAACGGTTCTCTGAAGTTCTGCTTGATCTCGACGACATCGGTCTCGTTATCGACGACAATGACCGCTGGTCCTGCTCCTTGCCTGACCTGAAACGCACCGTCGTCTGATCGCGAACAGCCCAGGCCGATGATCACCAGGAAAACGCATGGAACGAACGTGCGACTCCTGAGAAGAGATGACACTTCTCACCTCCAATGCGATAAGCAACGACCGCATTCCACCGCAATGTTTCAACAGTAATCAAGTTGATTGTATAGTGTCAAGAGATAGTCAATACTTTTTCATCTTGCTCCGCTGAAAACGGAGGCATGTCGCCTCGCGCCCCACTCCACAGATCAAAGCAAGTCCCTGACCCGCTCCAGCTCGGCCTGGATGTTCCGCAGGGCGGCGACCGCCCGATCCGGGTCGACCACACAGCCCTCCAGGCTGCCGTAGTGCTCCTCCAGGGCCGACAGGAGCAAGGCCCGGAGCCTCGGCTCGTCGGGGACAGGAGGCAGGGGACTCTCGGCATAAAGGCGCTCCAGGTGCGACTCCTTCTCGGCGAACCACTGCCGGAGCCGATCCTCGGTCCACTCGCCCCGACGGATCGCCTTGAGCTGGTCGTTGTTCCGCTGCAGGTCGATGTCTCCTTCGAGCAGGATCTGCTCGACCTCGCCGATCAGGCGCACCACGTGGTAGGCGAACTTCGTGTCGTAGCCGTGCTCGGCGACCAGCTCGGCCCGCTTCCCCTGCGGCTGCTTGATCGTCAGCTTGTGCAACTGGCTGTAGGCATACCCCTTGAACTTCGGCCAGGCCCCTTTGTGCAAGAATAGCCGCCGATTCTCCCGCACAAGGTTCCCGACCCTCGTGCTGTGCAACACGCAGGTTGCAGGCGTGAACAAGCTATCAATGATGTTCGGGTTGTTCTCCATCGCCAGTTGGAAGAACTTGACGATGCCGAAGATCGACAGGTCATACATCCTCCCGTGCCCGGCCAGGGCGTCCCGATCCTCAACGTGATGCTCCTGAAACACCTCGAAGCGTTTGGCCGTCTTGCCGAAGCCGAGGATCTCCCCCCGAAGGTGCGGGAAGATGTCCTCCTTCGGCGGAATCGCCCAGCCGTACACGTCCATGTCGCTCGTGTCCGACGAGACGCCATAGGCGACCGACCCCATGATCGTCTCGTACATCACGTTGTTCGGCAGCCATCGCGGGGGCCGGATGAGCCCTCGATCCGCGAGTCGTTTCAGCGTGCTCATCGCGGTCCCTCCCTCAAGCCGCCCGTCCGGTGCGCTTCCGACCCAATCACGCCCCACGGCTTCAGACCCCTGCGTCGGGGCCTGGGTTCGGGGCGTTGTCCCAAGGTCCCGGCATCGATTCCGGTCTCAACCCATCCCGACCGTTCCCGCCCACGGGGGGCCAGTCCCCACCGAATCCCCCCCCTCAAGCCCCGAAGCGCCACCTCGCGATCAGTCGCAACGCCACCAATCCCCCGAGCACCGGCCCCCACCCAAAGGTCCCAAACCATCGCGACACCGCCAACATCCCCTGACTCTCCACCGAATCCGGACCGAGCCCATCGCGCAAAATCCAGCAGAACGGCCCGACAAGCAACACCCAGCACACGATCAGCCCGTCGATCCCCACCCCAATCACATGCCGCATCCCGCCCCCTCCTCCTCCTCACGCACAGGAGTTCCAACCATCGACCCTCTCAGGCAGGAACGGCGATCCCGAATCGACCCCGACTCCCCATCGCCAACAGCATCCGCGGCGGTCTCGAATCGCCGCATCAATAGAGGTGATTTTTATAGGAAGTCTCAATCGCTTCACTCAGCGATCCCACCGTCTGTCCCTCGATCCGGGTCTGATCGACGAGAATTTCGGCAAGCGTCGGCACTGATGACTTGCGGCCGGTCGCGCTCGGCTCCCACAGCTTCGACCGGATGAGGGCCTTGGCGCACTGAAAGAAGCACTCGTCGACCTCGATGACGACCCCAACCAGGGGTGTCTTGCCCTCGACCGCCAGCGGAGCGAGCACCTCCTCATCGCGGATCACACACGCCCGACCGTTGACGCGAAGGGTCTCGCCTACCCCAGGAATCAGGAACAAGAGGGCCGCGCGACCAGTCTCGATGATGTTCCGCAGGCTGTCGGCGCGGCGGTTCCCGCGCCGCTCGGGAATCAGCAGCGTCCGGGCGTCCCGGACCGCCGCCAGGCTTCCGGGCGCATCGCCTCGCGGAGAAACGTCGCACGACCCGTCCCGGCCGACGGTACCGATCAGAACGAACGGCGATTCGGCAATAAACCGGCTCATGTGGCCGTCGAGTTCCGACAGTTGCTTCTTGATCACCAGCTCGCTCGGCGAGCCGATCACCTCGGCAAGTTCCTCGGCGGAGGTCACACGGTTCTTGAATGCGGCGATTCCCATCGAATTGACTTCCCCGACGACGATCTTGGAAGGAAAGGGACGGTCCGAACCGAACTCCTCGCGGCGCCTCACACGCCGAGGATACGGACAGGCGGGTTCATCCGCCAGCTCCCCCGGGCCATCTCGGCGAAATCCAACGGACAGCTGCCGTCGGCGACCGATCGCTCACTCAGTGGCGCGACTCAGCGCCGAGGCAACGCAAGGGCCCCAGGCCCGACCTCCCAGAAGAGGCACGGTCCGCCGCCACCCCCGGCCGCGAGCAATCCTGCTACTGGACACTCCAGCCCCCCACGAGCCCGATCACCACCGGATAGATGATCACCCAGACGAGCGACGTCACCAGGGAAAACCCCAGCTCCAACACTCCCAACGCCATCACGATCCTCGATCCCCGACGGTCCCACGATCGCGCCGCCACGATGATCGCCAACGCAATCAGGACACGACCAAACCCACTCCCGAACCGCAGGAAGGGAATCACCGGCAACACGCCGCAAATCACCAGGCCGGCGCCGAGCAATCGGTACGCAAGCCGAGGCGATTCAATGTATGTTTTATTCACAAATCCAAGCATTCATCTGACTCTCGAAACCAAACGCCCCGGCCTCCCTTGGGAGAGGACACCCTCCTTTGCGGTCCAAAGGTCGCCGTCGAGCTTGCTCAGGCCGAGCTTCGCGCCTCCTCCTGCAAGGCTCGGACGATCCGACCGATCACCTCCCGCGTTCGAGGGCTGCCAAACGCCGGATCCTCCCCCTCCTGCCGGAGCAGTTCCTCCATTAACCCAACGAGCCCCTCAGACCCCGACACTCCCACCGCAATCTCCTCCACCTCGGGCAAGTCGTCCAGATACGGCACCAGCTCATGATCACCGCCGTTGTACACCCGATCCAGCAGCGATTCGGTCACGTCCTCACAGATCTCGGCAAGCGTCAACTGCGCATAATCGAGCGTACCGTCGGGCTTCAGCGGTGGATCGTTCCAGAGCCTGCTCATCACGTCCTCCCTTCGCCTCAACTTCCTTTGGGGACTGCGCGGCGGCCTTTCTCCCGAACTGAGCACCCCACCCCTTCGTGCCGATCATCGGCGTCACGCTCGGCACATGCAAGAGCGTGACGCGCGCCGATCCTTCCGAGTCTCCTCGGTCCCAAGGTGAGGCCCTGTTCCCCTCCCTTCCGTCATCCCCTTGGCCCCCTTCGAATCAACCCGCTCCAGCCCCCTCGAAAAAAACGTGCTTAAGACGGCCGATTCTCCCGATGATTTCAAGTGTCGGGCCGTCCTCCGCCGCATCCTTCTCCTTCCGTTCCCGACCCGAAACCGGACCCCGTTGACGAATCACCTTGGAATTTTGAGCAAACACTCCCATGAGCCACGCCACCGGACCCCGCAGCGACGACGGGAAAACCATCTCCTCCTCCAACGCCACCACCCACGGCCTCACCGCCAAACGCCCCCTCTGCGCCGAGGAGGCCGAACGCTTACAGGTCATTGTCGCCTCCTGGACCGCCAAGGCCATGCCCGAAACGGCTCCCGAGGAAGCCCTCATCGCCTCGGCCGCCATCGAATATGTGCGCTATTTGCGCTGCGTCGATGCCGAGGAAAGCCGCCTGAAGCCCGGCCTCCACCAGGCCCTCCGCGACTGGCGCGAGCGGAAACAACACGCCATCCGACGCCGCGCCCAGGATCTCAAACACGATCCCGAAACCGTCATCACCGAATTGCATGAAAGCGCCTTTGGCATCGACTGGATGCTCCGCCACTGGCGCACCTTGCACACTCTCCTCGTCTCCGGCCGAGGCTGGACCGGACGCGACCTGATCACCTCCCTGCACCTGCTCGGCCACCCTGCCACCTCCCCAACCGACCCGACCGGCGAACCCGCCCTCGTCTGGTCCCTCGCCGCCTCCGCCTTCCCGAAAGCCGTCCAACCCGCCACCGACTCGACCGGCGACCCCTCCGCCGTCGATCGCCTCCGATCCTTCGTCGACCATCAGATCGCCCGCCTCGAAACCCTCCGCCCGATCGTCTGGAACGACGTCGACCGCCCCGAGGCCGATGCCATCGAGGTCGCCGCGCTGGTCGACACCAGCAAGGACGGCCAGCTCCGCCACCGCTACCGCCGCGACGCCTTCCGCGACTTCCACAAATCCCTCAACGCCCTGACCCGGCTGCGCTCCGAACGCTCGAAAACCTTCGCCCGCGAGGCGAAGCTCATGGACGCCTCCCGCTCCCAGCACTCCGACCGCCCCGCCTACGTCCCTCCCTCGGCCGATCGGCCCGATCCTCCCCGCGTCGATTCCCGAAACGAACCCCCGCCCGGCCCCGAACCCTCTCCCGAGAATCGCCGCAACCCCCAAATCCCAAAAGAGATCCGCACCACGCCCTCCGACCCCTTCTCCCCTCCCGACCGGCGCACCGCACCGCGCACCGACGAGCGCACCGCGCCCGACCGCTCCGCCCCGAAACCCTCAACCGGGCCGATCGACCGCCCGATCGACGCCCCCGATCGCCCCTGACCACCGCCCTCCCCTGCCCGATCCTTCTCCCCGCCGCCCGACTTCGGAGCCGGTCCCGATCGCCGACCGCCCGGCCCGTTCTCTGGCCGATCGACCCCGGCGAGGCTACGATCGACCCGACCGGGCAGCGCGGCCCTCGGCCTGCGATCCCCCGAACTCAGCCAGGGCGCTCCAGAATCGAACACGAGGAACCCGTTGATGCATTGCCTGCTCCCGCCGAACCGCCTGGGTCCCGCGGCCGTCGTCCTCCTGGTCGTACTCGGCTTGGGAGTCCCCCCGTCTCGGGCGATCGCCCGGCAGGAACCGGCCGAGGGGGGCATCCCGACGGCCGAGTACGCCGTGCGTCGGCAGCTCCTGATCGACACCCTCGACGCCTCCGTGCCCGTCGTCGTTCAGGGGGCCGAGCCGCCGGTCGAGGACTACCTCCGCTTCCGCCAGCGGAACGACTTCCTCTACCTCACCGGCATCGACCAGCCGGGGGCCTTGCTCCTGATCGAGCCCCCCTCGACCGACGATCCCGACGCCGCCCCCCGCGCCGTCGTCTTCCTCCCGCCGTACAGCGCCTTCGCCGAGCGCTGGAGCGGCCCCCAGATCGTCCCCGGACCCGACACCGCCTCCCGATTCGGCCTCGACGACGCCCTGCCCCTCAGCGACTTCGACGCCCGGCTCACCGAAGCTCTCGGCCTCTTCCCCGACGTCGCCAACCCCGATCCCGATGCCGCCGATCCCCCCGCCCTGTTCACCCACCTGGCCCGAGGCCACAACGCCGACCACTCACCCGACGGCCGCTTCCAGACGAGACTGGAACAGCTCGCCCCGGGCATCCAGCTGCGCGACCTGTCCGACGCGATGGCCACCCTCCGGCTGATCAAGTCCGAGGCCGAGCTGGCCCTCTTGCAAACGGCGATCGACATGACCATCGAGGCCCACCGCGACGCCGCCCGGGTCATCCGCCCCGGGGCCTTCGAGTACCAGGCTCAGGGGGCGATCGAGTACGCCTTCACCCGCAACGGCGCCCAGCGCCCGGCGTTTGCCTCGATCGTCGGCTCAGGCCCGAACAGCGTCATCCTCCACTACCACGCCAACCGCCGGCAGATGCAAGGCGGCGACCTGGTCGTCATCGACATCGGGGCCGAGTTTCACGCCTACGCGGCCGACCTGACCCGCACCTACCCCGTCTCCGGCCGCTTCACCGACCGCCAGCGCGCCGTCTACCAGCTCGTCCTCGACGCCCAGCGCGCCGCCGAGGCCGCCTTCGAGCCGGGCAAGACCACCCTCGCCGATCTCCAGCGCGCCGCCGCCGACTGCATGCGACGCAGCCCGCTCCGCGACGCCGAAGGGAACACGCTCGACCGCCACTTCATCCACGGCATCGGCCACTGGCTCGGCATGGACGTCCACGACGTCGGCAGCACCCGCCAGCCGATTCCCGTCGGGGCCGTCTTCACGATCGAGCCGGGCATCTACATCCCCGACGAACAGCTCGGCGTCCGGATCGAGGACGACTACCTTGCCACCGCCGACGGCCTGGTGAAGCTCAGCGCCGCCTTGCCGTCGGAATCGGAGGAGATGGAAGCAATGATGATGGCCCCCGATCACCCGGTGCCGTGATGGCGGATCAGCTCCACCACCTCCTCGTCATCGGGCGGCCCGAGCGTGGGCAAGGCAGCCGACAGCACGGCCGCGATTCCTCCCTCGGGAGCGAAGATCGGCACGGCCACCGACCGCTCGGCCCCGAAGGCCCGCAGCCAGTAGCCCGACCCCACCTCGACCGGCAACCGACCGGCCACAGAGATCGACGCCGCTCGCTCGACCACGGCACTGACGATCCCCAGATCGGTCCGGTCGAGCGAGACCTCGCGCGCGGCTTCCTGGAATCGCTGCGCGACCTCGTCGGGCATGTCCGGCGCCGGCGCAAAGGCCGCCAGCTTCAGCCGGTCTCCCTGGTAATACCACAGACCCGTCGCTCTCGCGTCGAGGAACTTCCGGAGCGCCTCGACATGATCGCCGGTCCCTCGCCCGTTCTTTTCGGACATCGTTGCCTCGGCGACAGGGCGGAGCGGAGAGAGCGCCGCCGCCTTCGGAGTGTTGGGGAGATGAGTCGGAGATGCCTTCTGGGTGGGGCACCGCGGCGGTTGTCACACGCTCACAATGCCCAACCGGGTGTTCAACGTCAATGTCAGACCGATCCAAAGACCCACTTACTTGATGCCGAGCAGCTCGACCTCGAAAATCAAGGTCGCGTTCGGAGGAATCACTCCCCCGGCCCCTCGGGCGCCGTATCCTTCCTCGGGAGGGATCGTCAGCTTTCGAAGACCGCCGACCTTCATGCCGGCCACGCCAACATCCCAGCCTCGAATCACCTGACCCGCCCCGAGCCCAAAGGCAAACGGCTGGCCACGATCCCGAGAACTATCAAATTTCGTACCGTCTTCGAGCGTCCCCACGTAATGCACCGAAACGGTCTGCCCCGCCTTGGCCTCTGGCCCGGTCCCCGGCGTCAGGTCTTCGATCTTGGTTGCGAAATCGGCCATCACCGCCACCTGTCCGAAACGAAACAACACGCAATGTTCGGCCCGATCGACGGGAGATCCGGCCATCCTTGACCACGATCGTACGGCCAGAACGCCGGTCCAGCAACCGGAATCCCCTTCGATCCCTGTCAATCGACCACCACTCCGAATGATGTTCGATGTCCCTGGTTGCGAAGAATTTCGCCATCGCCGATGCCAGTCCCTGGTTGATTGTTGACCCGATTGACTCGCCCGGAGCCTTCCCCGATGCGTCAGAGTGTCCACGTCAGCGTCTCGACCCACGGCCACCGTCACCTGGCCTCGACCGGCTCTCCGTGGGAGCCGAAGGTCGGCTACTCGCGGGCCGTCCGGATCGGCTCGACCATCGCCGTCACCGGCACGCTCGGCCTGGAGGCCGACGGCTCGCTCGCCCCCAGCGCCGGGGCGCAGGCCCGCCGGGCCCTGGCGATCATCTTGGCCAGCATCGAGGCCCTCGGCGGCTCGGCCTCCGACGTGATCCGGACCCGGATCTACGTCACCAACCTCGACCACTGGCCCGAGATCGCCGAGGAACACGCCGAGGTTTTCGCCGCCATCCGACCCGCCACCACCATGGTCGAGGTCTCCCGCCTGATAACCCCCGAGGCCCTCGTCGAGATCGAGGCCGACGCCGTCGTCACCAGTTGAAATTTCTGAACGCCTTCGGTCCGCAAGGTTGACAGGACCGAGGCCGTTGGTAATAACCTGTTCTCAACTAGCTCACCTGATCGTTGGACCTCCCGCCGAGACTCCTCCGACCCAAGCCGATCGGAACTCGTGAATCAACTTCGAATTTCACACCTGTTGATATTTGCGATTCTCGCGGCTCATGGGGCGATGACCGTGGGCGGGCACGGTTTGCACCAGCACTCGGTGCCCGAGTGTAGTGACACGCACGATCACCCTGCTGAGCCGGACAATCGGTCCCCCTCGGTCCCGATCCACGATGAGGCGGCCTGCCCCGTCTGCCAGTTCGTCGAGCAGGGTCAGCTCTCGGTACCGCCGGTCCAGGCCACACCCCCGACTCTCGAGGGGGAGGGGCCGGATCGTCCAACCGTTTGGCTCGTCCTCCGGCTCGTCATCTCCCCATCTCCTGCCCGGGCACCTCCGGTTCTCGTCTGAGTCCTCCCATCCGATCGGGTCGTAAGGAGTCGACCGCCGTGCCTCGGCAGGTCGGATTCAAGGCCTAGGCCGTGGCATCGACCACTGCCAAGCCACCCGTGCGACCAGCGATTCCCGCCGTTTGCTCCCGCGGATCTCGGGGCTCAAGGCGCCTGGTCCGTGTCGGATTCGATCGCCCCTCGATTCGCTCGCCGAGCCGAGCATGACAGCCCGTGTTCTATGCGCTTTGAGTGCGGGCAGCATAACCGATCGATCCGATTCAAAATCACATCTAAAAAAGAGCATTCTAATGCGTTTGAAGCTCTGCTGGCTCACCTTCACTCTCATTGCGACACCGTTTGCGCTGCTCCGTTCAGCGTCTGCGAACTTCGTGACCGACTGGAACGTGGAAGTTCGCAACACGATTCGCGCCACCAGCACTCCGCCGCCTCGTGCCAGCCGGGCGATGGCGATGCTGCACGGGGCGATCTACGACGCGACGAACGCGATCACACGGACGCACCGGCCGTATCGGTTCAGAGGCGTCGCGCCAGGCGCCTCCATCGAAGCCTCCGCGGCACAGTCGGCGCGGGACGTACTCGTCGGGCTCTTCCCATCGCGCACCGCGATCTACGACGCCAAGCTCGCGACACAGCTCTCCACCATTGCCGACGGCCCGGCGAAAGCAGCGGGGATTTCGCTCGGGTCGGCTGTGGCGGCGGAGATGCTGAGCTGGCGCAGCAACGACGGCTCGGACGCTCCGTCGAGTTACACGCCGACGATTGCGCCTGGCCGATGGCGGCCGACCGAGCCGGGCTTCGCGCCGGCGCTGCTGCCGCAGTGGGGCGCGGTGACGCCGTTCGGCATCACGTCGGTCGAGTCGTTTCGACCGGTTGCGCCGCCCGCACTCGACAGTGTCGAGTACGCGAATGCCGTCAACGAGGTTCGCCTGATCGGCAGCGCCACGTCATCGACGCGCACCGCCGACCAGACGCAGATCGCCCAGTTCTGGGCCAACGGCGCCGGCACCGAGACCCCGCCGGGCCACTGGAACCGCATCGCGATCGCGGCCTCCGAGTCGCGGAATCTCTCGATTGCGGACAACGCGCGAATGCTCGCGCAGCTCAACATCGCGCTGGCGGACGCCGCCATCGTGAGTTGGGAAAGCAAGTACCTCTACGACTTCTGGCGGCCGATCGACGCGATCCGCGAAGGCGACACCGACGGCAACCCGCTCACGTCCGACGACGACACCTGGACGCCGCTGCTGATGACCCCGCCGTTCCCCGAGTACACGAGCGGACACAGCACCTTCAGTGGTGCCGGCGCGGCCGCGCTGGCGGGCTTCTTCGGCACCGACGCGATCGCGTTCACCATCGGCAGCGACGACATCGCCGGTGTCGAACGAAGCTACGCCAGCTTCAGTGCCGCTGCATCGGAAAGTGGTCTCTCCCGCATCTATGGCGGGATTCACTTCTCGTTCGCCAACGTCAACGGCCTGAGCAGCGGCGATGCCGTCGGCAACTCCATTGCGGCGAACTACTTCCAGGTCATCCCCGAGCCGTCGTCGCTGGTCCTGCTGGGCGTGGGCATCGCCGGCCTGGCCGTTCACGCCGTCCATCGCCGGCGGCGAAGAAGGTGAGTCCCGTCATCCCTCCCGCCGCTCCGGAGACGCGGCGGGCAGGTTCTTGGTTCGTCGGCGTTCGGCACCCCCGCGCATCAATCAATTGATAAGGAAAGAACATGAACTTACGACTCATTTTTATGTCCTTCGCGTTCGCTTGCCTGATGGACGCGGCGACAAGCACCCAGGTCGTTGCGTCGACAATCGTTTTCGACCTCGAAGATCAGGCCCAGACAGGATTCAACGATGGGGCTCTGACGTCGCTGACCCTGACCCGGCAGGGGCTCTCGATGACGATCACCCGGCCCGGATCGCCAAATCAATTCGACATTTATGACGTTACCGACATCGGCAACCCGACTTTCCCCGCATCGTGGGGGGTTCGGTCGATCAGCCCGTGGTTCAGCAATGACGGGACGGCGTTTGTCGCCAACTTCTCGAAGCCGGTGCAGTCGGTGTCCATCGACATGGGCGACTTCGGCGGCGACCCCGACGACCTGTTCATCGAAGCCTATTCCGAACTCGATGCTACCGGCACGCTGCTCGACTCCGTGACGTCGCAGCTCCAGGGGGGTGGTGGTGACTGGACTGCGGCCACACTCCGGGTCTCGGTCGCGACTCCGTCGATCCGGTCCATCCGCTTCATGGGTGGAACCGAACGATTCGAGACACCGATCGGGGTCTTCCGGGTCCCCAATTCGGTCTATTACGACAACTTCGCCGTCGTCGTCCCCGAACCGGCCTCGCTCTCGCTGCTGGGCGTAGGCATCGCCAGCCTGAGCGTCTTCGCCATCCGTCGCCGTCAACGAAGGACGTGAGTCCCGTCATCCTCCCCTGGCAATGATCCTGGAACGCGGAGGCGAAGGTCTCGGCTCGCCGGTATCCAGCGAGCCACGCTCTCGATCGATCGACAAGGAGAAACCATGTTCTTCCGCCCATTTTCCGCGTTCATCGCTTCCGCTTGCCTGATGCTTGCGGGGGCGTCCGCATCGGCAGGATATCAGTACGAGTTGCTGACCGCCGACGGCAGGCTGATTCGCTATCTGCTTGACTCCAACGACCAGGGCGACATGATCGGCAGCGTGCCGAGCATTCCTGGCGGTAGCCTCGATGGATTCCTGCGTTCCGCCGATGGATCGACCTCGTTCTGGTCGACGTCCGACTACCTGGCCTATCCGACGTCGATCAACAACGCCGGGACGATCGTCGGCGTCAACATCCCCCTCGTCGGGGGGCTGCCCGAGGGATTCATCCGTTCCTCGGCGGGTGTCGAATCGCCTTATAATTTTCCGGGTGCACTGGGCACGATCCCCTTCGGCATCAACAACGACGACGTGATCAGCGGCTTCTACGTCACGCCGACGGGCCGCAAAGGCTTCCTCGAGAGCCTCTCTGGTACGCTTTCCCGAACCGTCGAGTTCCCCGGAGCGGCGGAGACACAGCTCTTCGCCCTCAGCAATTCCGGGCTGGTCGGCGGTGCATCCTGGGACTCGGCCGGCGTCATCTCGCCATTCCTCTATGACGTTTCGACCGAGACGTTCACACTGCTGCCCAAACCGACGACCGGCGACAACTACATCGTCAGCAGTGTCAACGACTCCGGCGACGCGATCGTCTTCGGCCTGGGGAGCGCCGCCGGGAACTACCGTGACGTCAGTAGTTTCGTCTTCGATGCGTCCGAAGGGACGCTGACCCAATTGAATGTGCCCGGCGCCTTCGAGACCTACGGCTACGATCTGCGTAACGATGGCTCGGTGCTGGGCTATTACCAGAATCTCGACGGCAGCTTCGGCAGCTTCAGGGCCACAGACATTCCGGAGCCGTCGTCCGCGATGTTCGCCATGATCGGCGTCGTCTCCATCGCTGCTGGCATCGCCCGGCGACGTCGTTGCTTGTCCAGCCGGAGGGTCGATCGCCCCTCGATTCGCTCGGCTCGGCGAGCCTGAGGGGTCGGTGTGGGGGTCATTCCTCGCGAATGGCCCTCGGGCCGCGCGGGCGTTCGCATGCCGCTCGCACCAATCAGTGATTTTCCGATGTTTTTCAGTTGACCTCTTGTTTTGATTTTCTCAAGGAACTGCTGATGCTTCGTCTACGATGTGTCCGTCTCCTCACCCCCCTGGTCTTCCTGGCGATTCCCTCGTGGGCCGCCGCGGAGACGCTGTTCACGATCACCGACCTGGCCACGTTGGGAGGTAATCAGAGCTTCGCCCGGGCCATCAACAACCATGGCGAGGTCACGGGCAACGCCTCGACCAACGCCGGGAGCAACTTTCCCCTGAACGCTGCCAGGTGGTCTCCCGGATCGTATCAGAGCCCCACGAACCTGGGAGTGCTGCCCGGCGCCGACAGCAACTTCAGCCGGGGCTTCGCCATCAACGACTCCGGCACCGTGGTCGGCGAGAGCAGTAACAACACCTCACGGGCCTTCATGTTCCGCGACGGAACCTTGAGCGACCTGGGCACGCTCGGCGGTGCCAGCGCTGTGGCGCATGGCATCAACGCGCACCATCAGGTCGTGGGGATCTCCTCGACCGGGACCCAGTCCAATGCCTTCCTCTGGGAGGATGGGACGATGACCAACCTGGGAACGCTGGGGGGCAACTTCAGCCGGGCCTGGGCGATCAACGACGGGGGTCAGGTCGTGGGTGTATCCCGGGTGACCGGCAACACGACGAGCCACGCCTTCCTGCACGACGGCAACTCGATGATCGACCTCGGCTCCCTTGGCGGTGCGGACCGATTCAGCGAGGCGTTGGCGATCAACGCCTCAGGCCTGATCGTGGGGCGTTCGTCCCTGGATATTGGTGGAAACTCCGTCCAGCGCGCGACCCTCTGGGACGGCGTCGGCTCGATGATCGACCTCGGCACGCTGACCAATCCCGATGACGGCAACCCGTTCCGATTCAGCCGGGCCAACGACATCAACGACCTGGGAGTGGTCGTCGGTACCGCCTCTCGGTTCGAAGGGTTTTCGGGTCGAGCGTTCATCTGGGATGCAACCCACGGCATCCGAGACCTCAACAGCCTGATCGCTCCCGGCTCCGGATGGCTGCTGACCTCGGCCGAAGGGATCAACAATCGCGGCCAGATCGTTGGCTTCGGCACCTTTGAAGGGCAGACCCGAGCCTTCGTGCTGACCGTGATTCCGGAGCCCTCGTCCGTGATCCTCGCCGCGATTGGCGGCATCTCCCTCGCTGCCGTGGAAATCGCCCGTCGTCGTCGCTCGTCATCGATCCACAGGGTCGATCATCCCTGATCCGGGAGGTTCACTCATGCTCATTTGCATCACTCGCATACGCAAGAGCGATAATCCCTCAATCATGATGAGTTGCACAATGGTTTCCCCTATCCGCTTCTTCCGTATGTCCGCCGGCTTCATCCTGTCTCTCTGCCTTCTGCCCGCTGTGGCGGAGGCCGGAGGGCTCCGGTTCACGATCCAGACCATCCCGGCCCTACCGGCGACGAATCCGCGGTCGCAGGGCAATGCCATCAACGAGCTCGGCCAGGCGACCGGCCTGTCGAACATCCCCGGCAACTCGGAGGCCTTTCTCTTCGAGGGTGGCACCACCACAAGCCTGGGGAACCTGGGGCTGGGCGGCGGCTTCACCAGCGGCTCGGGCATCAACGACGCCGGGGTGATCGTCGGCTCGGGAAGCGTGTCGACCGGGACCGGATCGTTCTCCGACCGCGCCTTCGTCTGGCAACCGGGGCTCGGCTTCACGGCCATCCTCGATCCCGAGGGTATCGGCCTCGGCTCCAATGCCAACGCCGTCAACAACGCCGGTCAGGTCGTTGGCGTTTACCGCTACAGCGGCTTCGACCGACAGGGGTTCGTCTACCAGGTGGGCGACCCGATTGACACCTACGCCCTGCTGCCGTTCCTTGCCGGCAGCGACACGACCAACGGTGCCCGGCAGTTCGCCAATGCGATCAATGACGGCGGCGTCGTGGCCGGCGCGGCTCGGACCCAGGCCGGCGAGGCGACCCAGGCCGTTCGCTGGGTGCCCGACGGCTCGGGCGGCTACACCATCGAGACGCTCGCTCAGCCGACCTCGGGCACGACCTTCAGCAACAGCTTCGGAATCAACGACCACGGCCAGATCGTCGGCAGCTTCACCGACGGCCAGTCCCAGGCCGTGCTCTGGAACCCGGACGGCACGGTCGAGCTGCTCGGCGTGCCCTCGGGCGCGTTCAGCACCACAGCCCGGGACATCAACAACCACGGCCTGATCGTCGGCGATGTCGTCGACAGCGCCGGCAACTACGGCTTCCTCTACAAGGACGGCCAGCTGCTCGACCTCAACGACCTGATCTTCGGCCCCAGCGACTTCTCCCGTCTGACCAACGTCCGGGGAATCAACGACCGCGGCCAGATCGTCGGCTTCGGCACCCTGGCCGATGGGACCATTCGGGGTTTCGTCCTGACGGTTGTCCCGGAGCCGTCGAGTATTGTGCTGGCCGGGCTCGGGGTTATCTCTGCGGTCGTCGCGGGGATCGTGCGTCGACGTCGTTTGGAGAAGAGCCTCGGCGTTGATCGACGATGAGGCCGCCTGTGAATTCATGCCCCAACAGGTCCGCCCACAGCGAGAGGGGCAAACACAAAAGAATGAGCTTGCTTCGATGAATATCATGATCCTTCTGAAGCCAGGGTGCTGTCACCTTGCCTCCCTGGTTCTCGCCGCGCTCTTGCTTTGCCCACCCGGCTCGGCCCGGGGTGGCTCCATCGTCGTTGTGACCGAGATCATCGATTTCTCCGGGGCCGATGTGGTCCAGGCCCGCGGGATCAACGACGCCGGGCAGATCGTCGGCTACCGCACGGTCGCAGGGGTGACCGAGGGGTTCGTTCGCACCGGCGGCGGATACGAGTTTTTCCAGGTCGGCGGGGCGAACACGTTCGCCCTCGGGATCAGCAACTCCGGGACCGTTGTCGGCGGGGTGGCCACGCCGCTTCCGGGGAACGACTCGTTCGTCCGGACCGCTGGAGGCGACGTGACGACCTTCCAGCCGCTCGGGGACACCAACTCGGGCGCGATCGGGCTGAATGACTCCGGGTTCGTCGTCGCCTCCGGCAATGCGTTCGGCACTGGAGGTTATCTCCGCCGACCCGACGGTACGGTCACCCCCGTCGACTCTCCGTCCAGCCCCGAGCGCGTCGTGCTCAAGACGAACCTCACCGATATCACGAACTCCGGCACCTTGATTGGGCACGCGATCGGGCAGGAGGGTCCAGAATTCTTCGGCCGAGGGTGGATCAGCTCGGACGGCGGGGCCACCTTCACGGACCTGGTCATGCCGGGCGAGCAGTTCACCTACGCCTGGGGCGGGAATGACCGTGGTCTGGTGGTGGGTGACTTCAGCACCGGATTCACCGGCAATCGGACCGGATTTGTGTTCAACACCCTGAGCGGGAGGTTCACCACGTTCTCGGTATCCGGCGCGGACTGGACGGTCCCGACCGGGATCAACGACGACGGCCGCGTGGTCGGGTTCTGGCGGTCCGAGTCCGACGGCCAGGTGCGGGGGTTCGTCGCCCAGGTGATCCCGGAGCCGTCGAGCATCGCGCTTGCCGGGATCGGGCTCGCCGGAGGAGGCGTGATTGCCCTTCGACGTCGGCGCGGGGGCGCGACCCAGCCCCGCTGAAGACCCCATCGAGCCACCGTCCTCTCGGGCCACTCGGCCGGTAGGACCCTTTTCGGAGCGGAGCCATGTTGTTCACAAGCGTCGAAGAACTGGCGAGAACGAGGGCCTTCGAAGAGGGCCACGAGCCGGGCGTCGAGATCGCCGACGGCGTGCGGATCGTCCGTCGCCAGGCCTTCCGGCTCGCGGCGTATGGGCTCGGGGTGGCCACACTCGGCGGTGGCCGGTCCATTGCGCGTCAGGACGATACAGGCCCATTCGGTCGGGGGCCGACCGCCCAGCCCCTGGACTTCGACGGGATGGTTGACCGGCTGCGCCCGCTGGCCCGGCGCCTGGTCGCGGAGGACGACCCCGACGAGGAAACCTACCTCCGCGCCGTCGCCGAGCTGCTCTCGAGGCTCGACCCGATCCCCGAGCCCTGGTCGGAGCCGAGATTCCCGCCGGGAGGCGACCAGGCATACGGCCTGTCTCTCTGGTATCCGCCCCTGGTGGTGTTCGAGATCGTGATGAAGCCCGGCGCCGTGATCGAGCTCCACGACCACCGCTTCTACAACGGTGTCCTGATGGCCGTCGAGGGTCGTGTCCAGGTCCGGAACTTCGAGATCTTCGACCGCGAGGACCTCCCGCCGATGGGTGAGGAGTTCCTGATCCGCCAGACGGCCTCCCGGGCCCTGGAGCCCGGCCAGTCCGCGAGCCTCTCGCGAACCCGCGATAACCTGCACGAGGTTCGGGCCGGCGACCGAGAGGTCCGCCTGCTCGACGTTTTCACCTACTTCCGACCCGAGGCCCGCTCGTTCGAGATTGCCTTCGACGACCGGCCGATCGACCGGGATCGCGGGCTTTACAAGGTCGCCTGGAAGGAATCGGGCTGAATTCTCCCACGACGGGCAGCGTTCCATGCTGAGTCTGGAGAAGGATCGACATTGAAAAACTTCCTGATGATTCGCGTCATCAGGTCCGCCACCCCGCTCCGGGCGATAGCCTCTCCGGAGCCGTCAATTTCGGGACCAGCGGGGAACGTTTGGGGGGGATTGCCCGCTACGACCTGGACGACGGGACATGGTCGCTCGATGGCACCAACCCCGGTCTGATTCTCTTCGGGCTCGGAGCCACCGTCGTTCCCGAGCCCTCCAGTCTGGTGATGCTCGGCCTGGGCCTGACAGGGGGATTGGTCGCGGTGCGTCGGAGCCGCAGACACGGCTCCTGAGGGGTTGCCCTGGGATGGATCAGACGAGAGGTCCTTCGGGCGGTTCCCGACCGTCGTGCTCCAACACGCGCGGGGAAGGGCCGACCGAGAGCCTCTCAATCGCATCGACGGCGATTGATAAGGTCTCCCGGCCTCAATCCGTGGATGACTCGCCCTGAAGCTCCTCCGGCACCTCCCGACCGGCCAGGCGGTACATGTAGGCGGCCAGCGCCTGGATCTGAGCGGGGTCGAAGGCCGAATCCCAGCCGGCCATCTGGGTGCCGGGAACCCCTTTGGCGATGACGGCGATCACCTGATCGGGCTGGTCGCCGTGTTTCCAGTCGTCATCGGTCAGGTCGCCGGGTCCAGGTCCCGAAAGGCTCTGAGCGATCGGTCCGTCGCCGCGGCCGGAGTTGCCGTGGCAGGAGGAGCAGCGCGACTCGAACAGCCGCCTCCCCTCGGCCACCACCCCTTCGGTCGATCCGCCCCCGCCACCTGCTCCCGGGGGTATCAGCGATCGCCCCGCGATCGCGGCGACCACCAGGACCGCCACCACGGCTCCGGCAATCAGAAACCCTCGCCCTCCGGCCGAGGAACCACCACCGCCCGGCATCGCATCGAGATCGTCGTCCACCGTCATCTCCCCTGGGATCGAGTCGCGTCGGTCCGGAACCGCCAGGCCCGGCCGATTCCCGCAGAATGCTCCCTCAATCGAGGCATCGAACACAAGCCCAAACGTTCTTTCTCAAACACCATCACATCATCACTCTTCGGAAACGTCTTCCAGCAAGGTCAGGGCCACCACCTCATCGAGGCGGATCAGGACACGCGCCCGGTTGCGACGGATGCCGAGGCGGGCGGTGTCGACGACGTAGATCTCGCGCGAGGATCGGCCGTCGCGGAGGTCGTGCAGGTCGGCGTCGCGGAGGTCGAGGAAGGCGGAGTCGGCCTCGGCCAGGGTGCCGATGCAGACGAACGGCGAGGTCAGATCCACGACGACCGGGCGGCCGAGGTAATCGTTGAGCAGGGTCGAGCGGTCGGTCATGGCACGGGTCCTTCGGACGGTCGAGGGTGGCGGTCAGGGGGTTCGGATTGCCTCGGAAAGCGTCCGGCACGCAGGGTCGGCCAAGAGCCTCTGGAATCGGCCGGATCGGGCCTTCGGGGACCGGGGCCGGAACTGGGCTCGGCTCGCCTTGACGGATTTTAAGGGGGACGATAGGGTCCGGCCACCATGTCCAACCATATCTCCTCCATCGTCGTCGGCCTGGGCGTCGCCGTGTCCGCGTTTCCGATCGTGGCCGTGGCCGGGCCCCCGCCCGTCCCCTCGGCCGCGCAATCGGTCTCGGACGACGGCCTGCCCGCCGACCTGGCGCCGGCCGAGGGATCGCTCGCGGCGCCTTCGTCGTCCCTGGCTTCGCCCGAGGGGGAGGCCACCGCACCGACTCGAACGGTGCTCTTGATGAAAGACGGTCACGTCAAGATCTTCGACGGCCCGGCCTCCGAGGATCGCGTAGACCATATCATCACCCTCGACATCGGACAGATCCGCATTCCGAAGGCCCAGGTTGAGCAGCGCTTCGACACGCTCCGAGCGGCGTACGAGTACCAGCGCGACCACCTGCCCGACCGCGACCCGGACGAACACCTTCGCCTGGCTCGCTGGTGCCTGACCCACGGGATGCAGGACGAGGCTGCCGAGCAGCTCAACGCCCTGCTCTCCTGGAGCCCCGACGACGTCACGGCCAAGAACATGCTGCGCAACCTCAGCATCGCGAGCCGCACTAAGGGGGCTCGCGATTCCGGGGTCGTCCGCACCGGAGCCGAGGCCGGCCGGGGTGGCAACGAGCCGAGAGAGCTGGACGTCTCGGTCCTCGGCCAACTCCGCTCCTACAAGGGGAGGATTCCTCCTCCGGTCGTCTTCGACCTGCCCGAGCCGCTCGCCGTGCGCCGCTTCCAGGAGTACGGGCAGACGGTCCACCGCGTGCTGCAGGTCCGTTGCGCGAGCTGTCACGATGAATCCTCCGATCGCAACTTCCGGCTCATCCGGGCCCGCGATCCGAAGGATCTGACCAACGCGATGCTCGTCCGCACGAACCTCGACGCCACGCTCGGCCTGATTGACCGGACGAATCCGGGGCACAGCCCGCTCCTGATCAACGCGATCATGCCGCATGGGCCAGACCAGAAGGCGATCCTCACCAACCCGAACTCTCCGGAGTATCGGGCCATGTGGGGCTGGGTTGAATCGCTCCGGCGAGACGCGCCCCAGACCGCCCAGGCCGAGGCCCCCGCGCCCGATTCTCAGTATGGCCCCGCTGCCGTTCCTCAGCCGACCGGATACCCGCAGCCGGGCTACGAGACGGTGCCGGGCACGCAGGCCCATCCGGGATTCGGCGGCGGCTTTGCCGCGCAACGAGCCGGTCAGGCAGCGGTCCAGGCTCCGTCGCTGTATCCGGCGCAGGCCCCGAGCCCCTACGGGGTGCCCGGTGCTCCGGGGATGACGCCGTACCCGAACGCGATCAATCAGCAGATCCAGATGGATGCCGTGCACCCGTCGGCCCCTGAGGACCTAAACTTCCAGACCGTCTCCCCCCTGTTCGGTTCGCCCGACTCGGCCTCGTTGTCGATCAACGGCCGGACGATTCCGCCCCCCTCGGCGACCCCAACCGCGCCGGTCCCCGGAATGGTTCCTCCGGGGACCATCCTGCCACCGAACGCGGTCGGGATTCCGGGGATGACGCCTCCTCCCGGGTTCGTGATGCCTCAGGGAGCCACGCTTCCCGGCACCAACGGCCCTGTGCCGACCCTTCCGCCGGGGGCCTCACGGACGGCCCCGGCCCCGGCCGGCGGGGCGAACCCGATCGTCACGCTGCCGGACGGAACGCAGATCATCACGCAGGCCGACGGCTCGAAGATGATGCGCCTGCCTGACGGCGAGCTGGCCCCGATTATGGACAAGGCCGCCATCAACAACGCGTCGGGGCCTTCTCAAGGCGACTCGTCGTTGCAAATCGACCCCGCCCTGCTTGAGCGGCTTCAACGCCGACGGATGGGCAACGCTCCCTGAGCGATGCTCGCTCCCTGGCCTGTTGAATGCATCTGATCCACGAGAAAGGGCCTGCCTTCCGAACGGGGAAGGCAGGCCCTGATTTTGTTTATAGATTCACTTTCTTGGACATCGCGATCAGCCAAGCACGAAGCGGGAAATGACGGCCCCGGCCGCCCCGGCCGAGGCGAGGGCGACGAGGCGGAGGCGACGGGTGTAGTAGCCTCGGGTTGCCTCGTCGGCCCGGATGTAGAGGGAGAGGATGGCCAGGCAGCTCAGGGCGAAGCCGACGAGGCCGCCGAGCACGCTCAGGCGACGGGCGCCGACCTCGCGTCGGTAGACATCAAGGAAGGCTTCGCGGTGCTCGGGGGAGAGCTCGGCCTGCTCGGCGGCGATGTAGAGGACCTGGGGCAGGGCCGCTTCCGGATCGCTCGCCAGACTGACGCCGAGCCGATCGAGGTCGAGCACGATCGGCTCGACATGCCGGTCGAGGATCAAGGACTCGACCTGCTCCTCGGGCAAGGGCCAGCCCTCGGGGATGTCGGGAGCGAGCCACTCGGCCACGGTCTGTTCGAGGAGGGCTCGGGCGTCGTCGAGGGCGCGCTCCTCGCTGTACGATCGGCGTCCCTTGGCCACGATCGGGCCGCCGTCATCCTGGAAGTCGCCCCTCGGCGTGACGGCTCCTTCGGAGACGTCGAGAAACCAAGCGGGCTGTGCCAACGGTCGCGCGTCGGTCCCGACGGCGGGCTGCTCGGCCAAGGCCGGCAGGCTCGCGGCGAGGCCGAGGGCCAGGGCAATGTTCAGGGCGATCCGATTCATCGTGAGACGGTCCTTGCCTGCGCCGAGGGCGAGGGGCTGACTGACCTGCGTTTGAACAGAGTCGGCTTGCCCTCGGCCGAGCGGGCGGAGTGCTCCGCCCAGGTGATCATTCGCTCAGAAAGGAATTCGCTCCCCAACGGTCAAGCTTGAGTGAAATCGGGTGGCGAGGGTCCAGATCGGCACCGAGGGGTTGACGAGGGCTCAGGCCCCTCGGGCCAGGGCGAACCGAGGGTCGCGGGCGGCCTTGTTCCGGGGGCTGACCAGTTGCAGGACGATGGCGGTGAGCATGACCGAGCCGACCCCCATCGCCACCGGAGCCGGGATGAACTGGGCGACGACCAGGCCCAGCAAGGCCGTCCAGAGGACGGGCCAGATTCGGAAACGTCGCAGGCGGTTGCGGGCAACCAGAGCCGACCAGGGACCGACGGCAAAGATTAGGCCGAAGTAGACCAAGGGGCCGATGGTCGCCACCCGGTGTGCTCCCAGGCCGGTCGCGTCGGCCCAGAGGTTGACCGGGTCATTGCCAGCGAAGGCGACGAACTCGCCGGGCAGGTCGAGGTTCGTCCAGTCGAGCGTGGTCATCAAGACGGCGCCGACCGCCGTGCCGATGGCCCCCAGGGTGAAGCGGCGGGTGGCCGGGTCGATTGCTCGGCCTTCCCAGAACTTCGACGGGATCAGCAGGCTCCAGGCCCCCAGCAGCGAGGCTCCGGCGAGCACCCCGATCTGACCGGCCACAGACGCTCCGGGCCGCCCGTCATACATCAGGGCGACCATGGGAATCGCCAGCAGCAGGCAGAGCGGCGCGGAGACGAGCATTGAGGTGGCAGCCTCGGCCACCCGAATCCGAGGGCTCGGCAAGGGGGGCGGCGCGGTTGGGATCGGGGTCGAGGGCCGTCGGACGGCGGCCGGGTTCGACCGCGCGGGTCGGTGTCGAGGGCCTCCCAGGAGCGATCGCGAGGCCGAGGCGGAGGCCGGGGTTCGGCGCGCCTGGCGGCCGAACCGGGGGCGGAACCAGCCTCGGCCGCGAGGAGACCGGGGGGGCATGGTGTTCGGGCCGATGTAGAGGACCGAGTCTTCCTCGCCGATGTGCAAGACGTCGTCCTGCTCGTTCGGGGTCTGCGGATCGGGGGCGGCGACCGGTTCGGCCACGGGAATCGGCCCGGCGGGGCTCGATTTTCCCTCGCCGATGAAGCGCATGTCGGGTGCCTTCGGCGCGTCCTGGGGGACGAGCAGCTCGACGGCGTTCTGCGGGCGTCGGGTCGGGTCCTTGGCCAGGGCTCTCGTCACGATCGAGCGGTACGGCTCGGGCAAGGGGGAGAGGTCGGGCCGCGAGGTCAGGTGCTTCATCAGGACTTCGTGGGGCGTCTCGCCGTCGAACGGGACGCGGCCGGTGAGCATCTCGAAGATGATGATGCCGATGGCGTAGATGTCGATCGGCTTCTGATACTTGCCGGTCGAGATCTCGGGGGCCATGTAGTGACAGGTGCCGACGCTGGCCGAGTGCCCGGCCTCGGCGGTGTTGGCGATGAACTTCGAGAGGCCGTAGTCGCCGATCTTCACGACCCCCTCTTCCAGGAAGAGGTTGGCCGGCTTGAGGTCTCGGTGGACGATGCCGTGGTCGTGCAGGTATGAGACGCCGTCGACCAGCCCTTTGAGCCACATCCGGGCCTCGTGGATGGGCAGGCCGTCGGGATGCTGTTCGAGGATCTGGGCGAGGCTCGGGCCGGGGACGTATTCCATGACGACGAAGGTGTCACCCTCGTCGGTGGTCCTCATGTCGAAGATGGTGATCAGGTGTGGGCTTTTGAGGTTCATGCACTGCTGGACGCCGCGTTTCTCGATCTCGACGTTACGCAGCAGGAGCTTCAGGGCGACATCCTTGCCGGCGTCGGAGACGGCGTAGTAGACCTCGCCGAATCCGCCTCGGCCGATGGCGCGCTTGATGGTGTAGCCATCGAGCGGCCGGTCGCCCGAGCCGAAGAAGTAGCGTTCGCTCAGCCGGCCGTTGGAGGAGGAGGAGCGATCGCGATCGGGCATCGGAGAGTGCTCCGCGGCGAGAGGCTCCGACCCGTCGGAATTCGGCCGAGGAGCGTTGGCCGGCGGGTGAGCGATCGTCTCGGCCAGCGGCTCGCCGGAATTGGGTCGGGCCAGGGGGTTCATCGGAAAGAGACTCCGTCGGCGAGAGTTCGATTCAGGCTCAGCCGGTCGCGGTCGTTGAAGGGGCTTGAGCTTCGGAGCGATTCGGGGAGGCCCCATCATCGGACGAACTCCAGGATACCGTATTGATCAGACACGCGCCGTGGTCCGGGGTTCAAGAGGTTCGAGACTAAAGGAGAAGCCCTCTCCCTTGACGGCGGAGGTGCTGGTCAAGGGGGCTCGGGAGCGCGCGGGAGCGCCGTCTACCTCGAAGCTGCCCGGGCATCGGCACCAAAGGGCGTCGGCCTGGCGAAACAACACGATCGGCTGATCGAGTTTCGGGGCCGCGATGTGGCATTGCCGGGTCGGCCCGATCAGGCAAGACTGGGCCATGAGCAAGACGCCGTCGATGGCCATCGGCGGGCGATGGCGGCTCATGAGGCGAAGGGTCGCGGTCGCACTGATGGGGCTGGGGCGTCGGAATTCGAGCTCGACGTTGGCTCCGAGGCGGATCAGGTCGCCATCTCGCAAGGGGGCGGAGTCGATCGCCCGGCCGTTGACAAACGTCGGTTGCAGGGCGCGCAGGGTGTAATGTTCGCCGTCCCGGACAATGACGGCATGACGTCGGGCCAGGTCGGCCAGCAAGGGGAGGTCGGCGGTGCTGTCGGGCCCGGCGCGACCGATGGTGATTTCGTCATCGAGGCAAACGAGGTAGCCGCCGATCACATCCGCCCAGAGCAACAACCGGCCATGCGGCCCCCCAAGACGCGAAGGGGGGCGTTCGGTCACAGGAGCAGGAGACGGCGAAACGGAATCGGCCAGGGTGCGATCGTCGAGGAAGCGGATGTCGGCCGTTCGGGGACCGTTGGCCGTCGAGGAGCGCGGGGGCAAGGTCGGAACTCGGGGGCCGATCGCGCCAATCTGCTGCCAGGCCCGGCTGCGCGCCTGTCGGGCGGCGGGATGGTCGGGGACGGTCTGGAGGAGGTCCTCGGCGGCGGCGAGGATCGCCGGCCACTGGTTCGGAGTGTCGGCCAGGGCTCGATAGAAGCGGTCGGCCTTGGCCGAGGCGGTCTGCTGGCGGGCTTCCAGCTCGCGACGATACGCACCAAGGGCACTCGTCGCGTCGTCATCGGCAAGACGAGCGGCGCGATCGAGGAGTTCGAAGGCCAGGCCGAACTCGCCGCGACGGGCCTCGGTCCGGGCCACTTTCCAGGCCTCGGCCGCCTCTCGGAGACGGTGGAGCGTGGGGCTGTTGAGCTTGCGACCGGCCAGCGCGTCGAGCCGCTCGACGACCCGGTCGGGCTCTCCGGCGATCAGGTCGGTCCGAAGATCGCGGGCCACGCGATCGCTCAGTTTCGACCGGCACGAGGCGAGCAGATCGGGAGCCGCGCCGAAGGATTCGGCCGTGGCGAGATCGGCCAAGGCACCGTCGAGGTCGTCGGCCTCGGCGCGTCGGGAGGCGCGTTGGACCAGTTCCTTGGCCCACTTGCCGCGAAGAACGATGGCCTGGCGGTACTCGGCCACATCGGCTCGGGAGGCCAGCGCGAGCGCCTCGTCGAGCCGGCCGGCCCGGGCCGACTCCTCCGCCTGCTTCAAGACGACTCGCCAATGTCCCAACATGGTGGAGTTGCCGCCCTGGTTGACGTTGCCCATGGGGGTGTCCTGTTCGCCTGCCTCTGCCCAGACCTGCCTGGCCCGTTGCGTCCGTCACCGAGTCGGGCCAGGCCAGGCGATTGGCCTGGATCAGCCTCAGGGCGGCTCGGCTTGGCCTGGCTTGGGGCAAGGCGGCCTCAATCGTCGCATCGGCCGGTTGACAGCGTGCTCGCGAGGTCCGCGATCCGCAACGCACGAAGGAAAGACCAAGAAAAAAAAGGGATCGGGGAACATGCCGAGCCGGAGGCCCGATGGCTGCTTGGATCGGGTCGCGTGTGCTCGTGTCTCCTCGGGAAGTTATTCGTCACGCCGACCGATCAATTGCGAGGAATATACGGTCGTTTCTCGAGTGGCAAGGCCCCAAAGGGAACGTCTTCGCGACCCGGGGGAAAATGCCACGGATCGAGGCGATTTTCGGCCTGCTGGCCCGCAAACGGCGGAAACCCGAACCCGCGCGCCCCGGAAGGTTCGGGAAGACGCGCGGGCCGGGCCATTGCGATCGCCGAAGGAAGACCGATCCGGGCGAGCCCGGATCGGCGAGCGAGCGGTCCGTGACTCAAGGGTCAGGTGGCCGGGGTCGGCTCGGGGGTCGGGGTGAGGTTGAGGCTTTCGAGGGCCGACTCGACCTCGGAAGAGATGTCGCGGTCCGGGGCCACCTCAACCTTCACGCCCTGCTCGATGTATCGCCCTTCCAGCTCGGCCTTGCGGGCCATGATTTCGAGCTGCTTGTCCAGTTCGGCGATCGTCTTCTTGGCCTGGGACAAGGGGGTCGTGTCGAAGGTGAACTCGTTGCTCGACTGCTCCGCCTTGATCTGGGCCAAGCGGCTCTCAATGGCCTCGATCTTGACCAGCAGGTCCTTCTTCTGGGCACTCATCTCGTCGAGGGCTCGCTGGATGGCGTAGGTCCGCTCGACCTTGGCCTTGAGGGTCTCTTCCAGGCTGTTGACCGTGTCCTGGGTCCGGTTGAAGGTGTCGAGGCGGCGGGCCAGATCGGCCTTGACCTCCTCAGCCGTGTAGGTGACGCCGCTGGTCAGTTGCAGGCGGCCCTTGTCGAGCCCTTCCTTCAGGGCGAGCATTTCCTTGCCCTGCGTCTCAAGGTTCCCCTTGGCCACCTGAATCTCTTGCTTCAGGGCGTCCACCTCAACCTGAGCACGAGCCAGCGACTCGATGCTCTCCATGATCGCCGGCTCCAGGGCGTCGACCTGCTGGCGAGCCTCGTCAATCTTGTACTCGATGGGCACCTGCGACTGAGCCAGCGCCCGGGCCTGTTCGACGGCCGTCCGGGCATGATACTTGGCTGAGGTTCCGAACAGGAGCCCCAGCACCGCCACGCCCAGGCCAGCCCCGACGACCGCCTTCTTGACCGTCTTGCACATCTTCGTTACTCCTCGTAGATTCCCGAAACTTCGCTTCGGCGTTCGCTCAATGTCGAGTGATTCGGCCGTTTGGCCCGGTTGGTTCTGGCGGCTGGCCAGAGATGTCCGGTTGGAATCGGCCGCTCTACCAGGAATTCGGGCCTCAGCTCCGATTATTCGGGAAATCCGCGCTGAGGGAATCCGATCGGGCGAAAAATCAAGGAGGGAGGACCGCTGAGGTCAAGGGCCGGGCGGGGACGGCGTCGTCTTATTGAGACGGGGACGGGGAACAGGGGGACGGAACCGAGCCCGAAGGGTTTCGTTGGTGAGAGCCTTCGGGGGAGAGCCCTTCGAGCGAGGCATCGGGATCGAGGCCGGCCTCGATCAGCAGCTCTCGGGCAAAGGCAAGCGCCGCGGGAGAGAGGGAGCGGTCGGCGAGCCAGGCCATGCCGGCATGGAAGGCCAGCCGAGGGGCGTTGAAGTGCAGGATGACGAAATCGCCGTGGGCGAGTTCGGATCGGACCATGTCGGGGTGGACCAGGGAGATCGCGTCCCCTTCTCGGATCATGGCCTTGATCATGGTGACGGAGGTGGTGTCGATCTTGCGATGGGGCCGCTCGTGCCGCGAGGAGCCGGAGTCGAGCCAGTGGCGGATTGAGGGAGGAATGGGAGGGCCGATGAGGGGATAGTCCTTCAGGACTGATCGCTCGGGCGATTTCAAGGTACTTAGCGGATGATCGGCGCGGCAGACCCAGATTCCTTCCTGGGGAGGGAACTCAATGACTCGAAATTCCTTCTGATCCCGAAGGTGCTCGACATTCGCAACGAACAGGTCGATTTGCCTGCGGCGAAGCAGTTCCGGCAAGACGTGCCAGTGTTCGACATGCAGGGTCAGGTGAAGCTGAGGGAAGCGCCGCATGACCCGCCCGACCACCGAGCCGAGCCAGACGTCGGCCACATACGCACCGGCACCGAGCGACAGCTCTCCGTCTTCGAGATCGACATATTTTTTTACGGTGCGAGCCATTCCCTCGATCGTCTGGAGGACTTCCCGAGCGGACTGGGCGACCAGCTCGCCGAAGACGGTCGGGACGACGGTTTTCCCGTGCCGGTCGAACAGGCTGACACCCAGCTCGCGTTCGAGCTGTTGAATGCTTTTGGAGAGGGCCGGTTGGGTCAGATCCAGCCGTTCGGCCGCCCGGTGGTAATTCCCCACTTCGACCAGTGTCAGCACGTGGCGGAGCTGCCGCAGTTCCAAGCCGGTACCCCTGGCTATCAGACTGATAAAGATCGAAAATCGAGTCGCTCTCTTCTTGTGCGGAAGACGCTGCAGACGTATCACTCATCGTAGCAGTTCGTGAATGCGATCTCCAGCAGTCACGTCAGCCACCTTTGAATAATCCGCAACCCCGCTCGATCGTCGAGGCGACCGGAACGAACTTCCGAGCGAAGCAACCCGAGCCGATCGGATCGCGTGCTCTGAGTGCGCCGAGGAATCTCATGAAGTCATCAAACAGAGTGCTCGCGCTCGTCTTGGCCACCGTGGTCAGCGGTGGGGGGAGCGCCCCGGTTTCGGCATGCCCGTCGGAAGCCGACGATCAAGGCGCCGTTCGGGCCGTGATGGAGTCGTTTGTCAAGGCGTTCAATGCTGCGGATCCGAAGGCCCTCGCGGCCCACTGGACCGCTCAGGGAGAGTACATTGACGAGGAGGGAGGGGTGATTCGGGGCCGCGAGGCACTGGAAACCGGGTTTACCGCCTTTTTCGAAGGAGCTCCCAAGGCTCAGGCCGAGGTTCAGTCGGACGCCTTGCGGTTTCTCTCCCCGGACGTCGCCGTGGACGAAGGGCGGGTGACGATCCGGTTTGAGGATGCTCGCGGGACGACCCGAGCCTTTTACACTGCCCTGCTCTCCCGAGAGGAGGACCAGTGGCGTCTGGCATCGCTCCACGAGATGACCGACACGGGACCGTCGCTGGAGGAACTTGACTGGCTGGTGGGGGAGTGGAAGTCGACCGACCCGGCAGGCACCGAGATCGCGACCCGATACGCCTGGAATGCGACCAAGACGTTTCTGACCGGTCATTTCACGATGGAATTCGGCGATCGGACCCTGGATGGCGTGCAGATCATCGGGATCGATCCGGCGACCGGCGGCATTCGCTCCTGGACCTTCGAGGCCGAAGGAGGGGTCGGTGAGGCCAACTGGGAGCAGGACGATCCGGACCATTGGGTCTTCGTGGCCGAGGCGACCCTCGCCGACGGGGCCAGCTTGACGGCGACCAACATCCTCCGTCGGATCGACGAGAACACCTTTACCCTCCAGTCCGTCGGTCGCGCGATCGACGAGCAAGAACTGCCGGATATGCCGCCGGTCAGGGTCTCTCGCGTGCCCCCGAAGCCGTGATCCGTTCCGCCAGCATCCCTCGACGTTGATCAACTCCGAGACACCACACACCAGGAACGGGCCATCATGAGACGATTCATCTCAAGACTCTCTGTGATCACACTCTGCCTTCTGTTCGTGACCGCCGAGGTCCAGGCCCAACGCGGCCGAGGTGGCGGCGGGATGCGCGGCGGAGGCGGAGGCGGAATGAGGGGCGGCGGCGGAGGCATGTCGCAACGCGGCGGCGGCGGGTTCAGTGGCGGAGGGATGCCCCAACGCGGCGGTGGTGGGTTCAGCGGCGGAGGCATGTCACAACGCGGCGGGATGCCCCAGGGGGGCGGATCGCCCCAGCGGGGAGGATTCGGCGGCGGCTTGCCCACGTCAAGCCAGTCCATGAGCCGAGGAACCGCCGCAACCGGTCCGTTTGGCGGTTCTGGAACAGGGCAGGCAACCTCCCGAAGCACGACCGGGCCCAGAGGAGGCCAGTTCCAGACGGGATCGGGATCGGGCAGCTACACCACGAACCGAGGCGGCACGATTGATTACGGCGGCGTGGGAGCCGGAGGGACGGGACCCGGCGGCGTCTCGGCGGGGAGAGGTGCCTACGGCATCCAGGGCACCACGGCTGGAGGGCGAGACTACACGAACTATGGCCGGGTCGGAGGGGTCTCCGGCCCCGGCGGCAATGCCGTCGCCGGCCGTTCGAATGTCGGGTCAGTGACCGGAGATCGCGGGACCGCCTATGGTGGCTCGCGAGGAGTGGCCGGAGTCGGCCCCGAGGGAGCGTTTGGCGGAACGGAGCGCGCCGGTGTCGCCAGCGGAGAGCGGGGCACCATCGCCTCGGGAAGCCGCGCCGGATTTGCGACCGGCCCCGAGGGGACGATCGCGGGAGGGTCTCGGGGGGCCATCGCGGGCAACGAGTACGGGACCGTCGGCCGATCGCGAGGCACCTACTATGCGTCGTCCGGAGACCTGGCGGCGCGGGGTGACTATGCTCGGCGGGCCTATGTGGGAGCCCCTTACTTCACGCCGAACTGGATGGTCGGGTATCCCAACGCCTGGGTCGCCCCGGCCGCCATGGCAACCGCAGCCACCCTGAACTGGGCGACCCTGGCCACCTACTGCGGCTACCCGGCTCAGCCGGCCTACTACGACTATGGCGGCAATGTCGTCTACCAGGGCGACGCGATGTACATCGACGGCAACGTCGCGGGAACTCCCGAGCAGTATGCCGATCAGGCGTCGGAACTGGCTGCGAGCGGCAGCGCGGCTCCGGCCGATCCGAACGCCGCGTGGCAACCGATCGGCGTGTTCGGCATCGCCCCGCCCGATGACGCCCCTCCCAACGAGTTCTTCCAGCTCGCCATCAATCCGCAGGGAGTCCTCCGGGGCAACTATTACAACGCGATCGACGACACGGTGATTCCCATCGCCGGCGCAGTCGACAACACCACGTATCGGGCGGCCTGGTCGATCGGAGATCAACCGACACCCGTCTTCGACGTCGGCATCGCCAATCTGACCAAGGACGAAACCACCATGCTGATCCACGATCAGGAGGCCCAACCGATCCAGGTCACGCTGGTCCGCATGCCACCGTCCTCGCCGGAGAATACACCGCAAGGGGGAGCCCCCTCCAACCCCTGAGCCCCCGGGCGAGGGGCCAAAACATACCCAGATCCATTGACCAGAGAAATCATGCACCGCCTCCATCACAATTCCGTATGATGGCGGAACCGAGATTCTGAACGGAATGGCCCGAGTTCGGGTCGTCCGTTGAAAATCGAGCGTCGAGACGAACGAAGCGGCTGAGGCGTGGAGCCTGAGCGGTTCATTGTTCTGACAGAGAGGATCTTTAATTATGACTTCTGATTTACGAAGACTGGCTCTTGCCGGGCTGATGAGCCTGATGACGGCTTCGCTCGCCCATGCCCAGTACGGCATGTACGGGTGGAATGGTTGGGGGTCGACCACGGTCGGAGGCGACCGAGCGCGTGGAATGGGTGCCTATGCCGCCGGCGCGGGGATCTACAACGAGCAGACCGCCGAGGCTCGTGCGATCAACACCCAGACCAACATGAACCTGAATGAATATCTTTACGAGTCAGAGCAGATTCACGAACAGCAATACTATCAGAAGGTGGCCGCGCGGGAGGCTCGCACGCGCGAGGCAGGCCGCGAGATCCAGGACCGCCATTTGAACAATCCGACGCCGGCGGATATCACGAGTGGCGATGCCGTCAATGCACTCTATCGATGGCTCTCGAACCCAAAGATCCCCTACGACCTCTTGCACAGCGCCGGTGCCGACCTGACCCTGAGCGGTGACGAGGTGCGGAAGATTCCCCTGAACTCGGCGGCCCAGGGGGTGGTGGTTTCCATCGCTCGGCTGGCAGGCGAGGATCAATGGCCGGGCGTGCTTCGCGGAGAGCCCTTCGATACCCTTCGGAAGCGCTACACTGCCTTGGTTGAGGAAGTCCGAGAGCGTCCTGACGGGGAACCAGTCCCGGACGAGGCGTTCGATCAGGCCATCGCCCTGCTCGAACAGATGCGATCGGCGGCGAAAGCTCAGCTGCGAGGGCCTGATTTTGCCGCGGCGGAACGGTATCTGAAAGCGCACGTGGGCCTGCTCCAGATGACCCGGAAGCTCGATTTTCGGGACCAACTGGAACGTGCTCGGGACGTGAAGGAAGTTCCACTGACGAACGCGCTCACGTTCTTGCAGGTGCACAACCTTCAGTTCGGCAAGGCGGAAGGCCCGGACGAACAGGCCCTCTACCTCAATTCCATCTACCCGAAGCTGGCCGAGATGCGGAACCGCGTTCTGTCAATGTCCGGCGGGCCTCCCCCGGTGCCTCAGACCGATCCCTCGCAGGGGGCTCCCGCGGCGATGTTCGAGAACGTGCCGTGGGAGCAGATGACCGGCAGGGGGCAACAGCCCTCCCGGTAAGTCGTCTCAAAAGGCGGCCGATCGGCGGTCGACACGCGCACCTTGGCGCGTGTCGGCTGTCGCTCGGTGTCAGCCTTCCGGTGTGATCGGGAACTGGACCCCTTGAGCCAGGGGCAACGTCGAGCCGAAATTGACGGTGCAGGTCTGGCGGCGCATGTAGGCTTTCCACGAGTCGGAGCCGGCCTCGCGACCGCCCCCGGTGGCCTTCTCACCGCCGAAGGCCCCACCGATCTCGGCACCCGAAGTGCCGATGTTCACATTCGCGATTCCACAATCCGATCCCTGGGCTGAGAGGAACCGCTCGGACTCACGCAGATCGTCGGTGAAGATGGCCGACGAGAGCCCTTCAGCCACATCGTTGTGCAGGGCAATGGCCTCATCCAGATCTGTGTAAGTCATTCCATAAAGGATCGGGGCGAAGGTTTCCTGCTGGACGATCGGCATGGCTGCTTTGGCCCGAATGAGGGTCGGCTCGACAAAGAACCCGGGGCGATCGACGCGGCGGCCTCCGCAGACGACCTCGCCCCCCTGATCCTTCGCGGCTTCGACAGCGTCGAGCATCGCCTTCACGGCGGCCTCGCTGATCAGCGGTCCGACGAGCACCGCTTCGTCGTCGCAAGGGTTGCCGATCGGAAAACTTCGATAGGCTGAGGCCAGGCGATCGAAAAAGCCCTCGGCAATGGATTCGTGGATAATCAATCGTCTCAACGTCGTGCACCGCTGCCCGGCCGTGCCAACGGCGGCAAAGGCGACCGCTCGAAGAGCCAGGTCGAGGTTGGCTTTGGGGGTGACGATGATCGCGTTGTTGCCACCTAGTTCCAGCAGGCTCCGGCCCAGGCGACTTGCGATCCTCGGCGCGATCGCCTTGCCCATCGCCACGCTGCCGGTGGCCGAGACGAGGGGCAATCGCTCGTCGTCGGCCATCCGGGCGCCCAGTTCGGCTCCACCAATGGCAAGCGCAAACACACCGTCATACTCGGTTTGGCCCATCACCTGATTGACGAGGTGTTGCACGGCAATGCTGGTTAGGGGGGCCTGCGGCGACGGCTTCCAGATCATGCTGTTGCCGCAAACGGCCGCGATCATCGCATTCCAGGCCCAGACGGCGACCGGAAAATTGAAGGCGGTAAGGATACCCACCGGCCCGAGGGGCAGCCATTGCTCGAACATCCGGTGGTCGGGACGTTCGGTGGCGATCGTCAATCCGTAAAGCTGCCGGGAAAGGCCGACGGCGAAATCGGCCATGTCGATCATCTCCTGAACCTCGCCCCGACCTTCGGATCGGATTTTGCCGACCTCAAGGCTGACAAGCAGGCCGAGATCCTCCTTGTGCTGGCGCAAGGCATTGCCGATTTGGCGAACGATCTCGCCACGATGCGGAGGAGGCACGGTCCGCCAGCGATGGAACGCGTCAATCGCGCGATCGACAGCAGTATCGTAATCGGCGATCGAGGCGGAGACGACCGATGCGATCGGGTCGCCGGTGCTAGGGTTGATTGAGGTGATCGGCTCCCCTGCCGGCCGATCGATCCAGGTTCCGGCACAGGCACCGGAATGGCCGTCGCGAATGCCGAGCCGTCGCAAGAGGTCGTCGATCATGGCAAGGTCGCTCCATTCGTGGTCGGATCATCCAGGGCGGGGGCAAGCAACCGACGACCTGCCGGGTTCACACGTTCGGATCACCGAACAGCTCAAGCAAGGTCAGGGAGAAGCCAGGGAGCAGGTCGCCGCCGTCGAGTGCGTCGCCAAGGGATCGAATCGTCACCGAGGTTGGCGATGTGAACACATAGACGCGGTTGACTCCCGGCACGACGAGCCAGACCTGACGACTGCCGGCCCGGAAGTAATCCTCGACGGCGCGGAGGTCGTCAGCCGTCCTGTTGCTCGGGCTCACCACCTCGATGGCCAGATCCGGCACGACTTCCCAGGCCGCCGCTCGGGGAACGGGACGTGCCTCAGGCCAGCGATCAAAGGAGACGAAGGCCAGGTCCGGACGCCGATCGAGCCGTTGCTCAGCATCGATCCGGAACAGTAATTCGCTGACCACTCGGCCCTGTTCGACCACCATTGGGTGTGTGACCAACCCCCGAAACAGGACCGAGGCAACCCACGCTTCAAACGCTCCCATCGGCGGCTTCTCCACACACTGCTCATCAATCACCTCGTAAAGCCCTTCGGGCTCGTCTCGCAAGGAATTGTCCCCGGACGTCGAGGGGTTCTGGACCGTGGTTTCGGCGGCAGTCGCCATGGTCGGGCTCCGGTGGGGATACGGGAAGACTGGGAACGGAAGAACGCCGGTCGAAGCCGAGGGAGCGATCGGGCAATTCGATGCCATTGTAACCGAATCGGGTGCGCATCAAGGCGGGTGGTCCGACCGGTCCGGGTGCGATACACTCGAACGTGATGGGTCAACGGGTCGAGCGTTCGGACCGATCACCTCGGAACGCTCGACCCGCCTCGCGAGGCATCGAAGGACAGGCCGCCATGCCGTCGACCGCTTCGGTCACCACCTCCGCCGAGCTGCCACTGCAGCCGATCACCGTGGCGATGTTCCGCGCGATGGTGCGATCGGGAACCATCGGCGAGAAGGAACCGGTTTATCTCTGGAAAGGGAGGCTCGCCCGGCGCATGGCCCCGAACCGCCCGCATTCGCTCACCCTCGATCGCTCGCGGCGAGCATTGGAATCGCTGATCCCACCCGCGTTTCACGTGCAGCAGCAACAGCTCGTGGCCATGTGCACTGAGCACAGCACGCCCGAGCCCCACCTGGCGGTCCTGCGCGGTCGACCGGAGGATGTTCCCGACAACTTCCCGACAACGGCCGACCTGGTTCTGATGGTCGAGGTCGCCGATTCGTCGATTGCGCTGCACCGGGATCAGGCCGATGACTTCGCCCGGAAAGAAGTTCCCACGTACTGGATCGGCGACCTGAAGACTCGGCGGATCGAAGCATACGACACTCCGAACCAGGGAACGTATCAACGGACCTCGGTCGTTTCCGAATCGGAGGACATCCCCATTGAAGTTAACGGTCAGGAGGTCGGCCGCCTCCGCGTGTTCGACCTCTGACCTCCGTAATGATCGCTCACCCAACCGAAACCCACCGCCCGACGGACCACCATCGAACCGGAGCCGGAGATTGATGCGACTGCTCGCGACCGCCGCGGCCCTTGTCCTGGGGGTGCTGATCGCACCGGGGGCCGGAATGGCCCAGGACCTCGTCGCCGAGACCGACCCAAAGACGCCCGAGGAGGAGCGGAAGGCGCTCCGATTGCCTCCCGGCTTCGAGATTCAGCTCGTCGCCTCGGAACCTGATATCTACAAACCCATGAACCTTGCCTTCGACGAGCAGGGGCGGCTCTGGGTTACATCGTCGATTGAGTATCCGTTCCCTCCCGAGGACGGAACTCCAGGACGCGACCGCGTGACGATCCTCAGCAATTTCGGCCCTGATGGCCGGGCACGGTCGGTCACGCAGTTTGCCGAGGACCTGACGATCCCGATTGGCCTCTTGCCGCTCTCGTCGAAGGAGGCCTTGGTTCATAGCATCCCGCACATCCTCCGCCTGACCGACACCGACGGCGACGGCAAGGCCGATGATCGTGAAGTCGTCTTGCGCGAGTATGGGTTTCAGGATACGCACGGCATGACCAACGCGTTTACCCTCGGGTTCGACGGCTGGATCTATGCCTGTCATGGCTTCTCGAACACCTCGACCGTTGAGGCGAAGGACGGCGAGGCAATTACGATGCAGTCGGGCAACACCTATCGGTTCCGCCCTGATGGCTCGGCGATTGAGCAGTGGACCTGGGGCCAGGTCAACCCGTTCGGTCTAACGCTTGACTCGCTGGGGAACCTCTGGTCGTGCGACTGCCACACCTTGCCGATCTACCACCTCTTGCGAGGGGCCTACTACCCGAGCTTCGGCAAGCCGCACGATGGCCTCGGATTCGGCCCGGCGGTGATGCAACACTTGCACGGATCGACAGGAATTGCAGGGATCACGTACTACGAAGCCGATCATTTCCCCGAGGAGTGGCGCGGAACGATCTTCGTCGGCAACCCGGTGACAGCTCGCGTCAACCACGACCGCATCTCCTGGGCCGGATCGAGCCCGACAGCGATCGAGCAGCCCGACTTCATCATCAGTGATGACCCGTGGTTCCGGCCGGTCGACATCAAACTCGGCCCGGACGGGGCACTTTACATTGCCGATTTCTACAACCGTATTATCGGCCATTATGAAGTTCCGTTGACTCATCCTGGCCGCGATCGAGACCGTGGTCGGATCTGGCGCATCATCTACGTCGGCGAGGATGGATCGAATCCTCCGCCGACCATGCCCCGAGCCGACTGGGGAGCGGCAAGCGTGGCCGACCTGATCAATGACCTGGCCCACCCGAATCTGAAGGTCCGATTACGGGCAACGGATGAACTGGCCAATCGGGCTGACGGGGAGGCGATCGTTCCAGCCTTGCTCACGGCCTCAGCCGATGATGGGTCGGCTGAACGGCGGGTGCATGCCCTCTGGGCACTCGATCGTCGCGGGGCGCTGCCAGAGGATCGGCTCGCGGCAGCCCTGGCCGATGAAGACCGTGCCGTCCGCACGCACGCCGTCAAGATCCTGGCTGAGCGATCGGCGTGGGACGAGGACCAGCGTGCCGCGGTGGATGACCTTCTGGCTGATTCCGATCCGTTCGTCCGCCGCGCCGCCGCCGATGCCATGGGACGGCATCCGGACCCGTCGCAGATCGCCTCACTGCTCGACGCCTGGAGCGCGGCCGATCCGGCCGATACGCATCTGGTTCACGTGGTGCGGATGGCCTTGCGCGATCAGCTTCGATCGGCGAATGCCTGGGCCAGCCTCCCCGATCCGTTGACGGAGGCCGATGAGTCGAAGCTGGCCGAGGTGGCGCTCGGAGTGCCAACCGTCGAAGCCGCATCGTTCCTGCTCGGTCACCTGCGAGCGAACCCGAAAGCGGTGGGTGATGTGTCGCGCTTCGTTGAGCACGTCGCCCGATACGGCGGGGAATCGTCGCAGTCGGATGCAAGGGAGTATGCCCGGTCGGCCTCGGACGGGGACTTGCGACAAAGTCTCGCACTGTTACGAGCGGTTCATCGAGGCGTGCAGGCACGTGGAAACCGGCTCGACGAGTTGTCGCGATCCTGGGCGGAGGAGGTGGCCGGCGCTTTGCTCGCATCAACCGAGGACCGTGACCGGATCGACGGGATCGAGGTGACGGGCACGCTGCGACTCGGTGCGAAGGCCGAGACGCTTGAATCGATCCTGATCGATCGGAACACCACGGAACCCCTGCGGCTGGCCGCGATCGATGCAAGGACGTCGATTGATCCGGTCGGAGCGGTCGGACCACTGTCCAGACTGCTTGGATCAGCAGATGAAACTCCTTCGATCCGCGATCGGGCGGCTGAGGCCCTTGGACGGACCGGACGGCCCGAGTCGGACGGCGTCTTGCTAGAGGTGCTGGCGATCGCACCGAGCCGTCTGCAACGAACGATCGCCGTGACCCTGTCGGCCACCCGGAACGGCGCCGAGGCGTTGTTGAAGTGCGTCGAGGAAGGTCGGGCCCCTGCCGAACTGCTCCGGGAGCCTGGGGTCCAAATCCGGATGACCAACGCGGGAGTTGAGGCGATGGCCTCGCGGATTGAGACCCTGACCGCTGGCCTGCCGCCAGCCGACGAGGGGCTCAGGCAGTTCATCGATGAACGATTCGCGCGGTTTGCATCCCTGGAATCGAAGCCCGATGCCGAAGCCGGCCGCGCGGTCTTTACCGAGTACTGCGCGGGGTGCCACAAGATCGGCAGTGAAGGAGCCGAAGTCGGGCCGCAGCTCGATGGCGTGGGTATCCGAGGTCCGCTCCGTGTGTTGGAGGACATCCTCAACCCGAACTTGAATGTGGATCAGGCGTTCCGCGCCACGACGCTTGGCCTGAGCGACGGCCGCATCTTGACCGGTCTGTTGCTGGCCGAAGAAGGGGACGTGCTGGTCCTGGCCGATGCAGAGGGGAAGTCCCAGCGCATTGCAGTTGATGAGGTCGAGGAGCGGACAACCTCGTCACTCTCTCCCATGCCCGCGAACTTCGCCGAGCGAATTCCGGAAGAGGAGTTCCACGAGCTCATCGCCTATTTGCTCTCGCAGCAGACCAAGGAGGACTGAAATCGGACGAGCCACCCCCGCCCCGGGCGATTGGGGCGGGGGCAGACATGGAGAGAGAGAACAGCGATCATGAGCCACGGATGAAACAGAGATGAAACACTGATTAATCGGAGAATAGGAGAAGATCCATGCGGTTGGCCCGACGACTGGTGACGGGAGCGGTGCTGGTGCTGGCGGTGATGGTGGCGGACGGAATCGGGCAGGATGAGCCGGGAGCGTTCCCCAAGGCGGACGGATACCGGGGCATCTGGTACTCCAACCAGCCGTCGAATGATGAATACAAGTACAAATACAGTGGAGGATTCGCCACGTATCCACAACAACACATTCCGATTGCGATTTATGCCGAGGAAGTCAAGACGACCTTCTTCGTCTTTGGCGGCCGCCCAGCCGATGAGAACCGCCTCTTCATCATGGTCGGCGCGTATGATCACGCAAGTGAAACGGTCCCGCGGCCGACGATCCTGCTCGACAAGAACACAACCGATGCACACGACAACCCGGTGCTGAGCCTCGACGACGAGGGGCATCTCTGGGTCTTCTCGAACGCCCACGGCACGGGAAGGCCGGCGTTCGTGCATCGAAGCGTCAAACCGTATGACATCGACGCATTCGAACTCGTCAGCGAGACGAATTTCTCGTACGGCCAACCCTGGTTTCTCGGCAAGGGGGAGGGGTTCCTCTTTCTGCACACGCGGTATCAAGAGGGCCGACGCATCCTGCACTGGATGACTAGCCCCAACGGCCGGGAGTGGTCGGAACCCCAACCGCTTGCGAGCATGGCCAAGGGGCACTACCAGGTGAGCTGGAGGCACGGCAAGACCGTCGGCACCGCCTTCAACTATCACCCCGAGCCCGTGGGCCTGAACGCCCGGACGAACCTCTATTACGTGCAGACCGACGACGCCGGTACGACGTGGACCACCGTAGACGGATCGCCCGTCGAGACGCCGATGACCGACCGCGATCATTCTGCATTGGTACATGATTACGAATCGGAGAATCTACTCGTCTATTTGAAAGATCTGCAATTCGATGCCGAGGGCCGCCCGATTCTCCTCTACCTGACGACACTCGGATACGAGTCCGGCCCCGACAACGGCCCGAGAATCTGGCAAACGGCTCGATGGACCGGCTCGAACTGGGAGATCCGGCCCGTCACGACCTCGGATCACAACTACGATTTCGGCTCCCTTTACGTTGAAGCTGACGGAACCTGGCGGCTCATCGCCCCGACCGACCCCGGCCCGCAGCCCTTCGGCACGGGAGGAGAGATCGTCATGTGGACGAGTACGGATCAGGGAGCGACCTGGAATCGGATCAAGATCCTCACGAGCGGCAGCGCGTTCAATCACACGTATGTGCGGCGTCCGGTGAATGCTCATCCGGAGTACTATGGCCTCTGGGCCGACGGCAGCGCCTGGGAACCGTCCCCCTCGTCGCTCTACTTCACCGACCGGGACGGCTCGCGCGTCTGGCGATTGCCGACGGTGATCGAGGGGGACCGAGCCCGACCCGAGGTGGTGCGCTAAGTCGTCACCTGGCCAGACTTCAGGGGCCGGCGGGTCGGCCCCTGACGAGCGATTCACACCTCAAGCGGTTCGTACAGCTCAGGGGTGCGGCTCTCAAGCAAAGGAATCAGGCCGTTTGTGACGTACTGGGCGAAGTGCAGGGCGGCGCGGTGGGCGTCAAGGGCGGCCTGGTCGTCGTACTGTTCGTAGAGGAAGAAGCGGCGGGGGTCGGTGGTGGAGCGGTGGACGAGGTACATCCGGCAACCGGGTTCGGCCCGGGTGGCGGGAATCAGGTCGCGGAAGTAGGCGATGGCGTCTTGCTCGCGGCCTTCCTTGACAACGTAGGTGACGGCGACACAGATCATCGGCACGCGCTCCCCGAGAGTGAAGGCACCGCGACTCCGCCCTCCCTGGCTTCGATCGGGAGGGCGGCCTGAGCGGGTCAACTCGACGCTCAAACGGACTTCGAGTCGATCCAGGTCATGAGGCTGCGGAGGCGCTTGCCGACCTCTTCGACCGGGTGCTCGCGTTCGACGCGGCGGGTGGCCTTGAAACCGGGCTGGCCGGCGCGGTTCTCCAGGATCCACTCGCGGGCGAACTGGCCGGTCTGGATCTCGTGGAGGATCTTCTTCATCTCTTTACGAGTCTCCTCGGTGATGATCCGGGGGCCTCGGGTGTAGTCGCCGTACTCGGCGGTGTTGGAGATGCTGTAGCGCATGTAGTTGAGGCCGCCCTGGTACATCAGGTCGACGATGAGCTTCAGCTCATGGAGGCACTCGAAGTAGGCGCTCTCGGGCTGGTAGCCAGCCTCGACGAGGGTTTCGAAGCCCATCTTCACCAGGGCGGAGACGCCGCCGCAGAGCACAACCTGCTCGCCGAACAGGTCGGTCTCGGTTTCCTCGGCGAAGGTGGTTTCGAGGACGCCGCCGCGAGTGCCGCCGATCCCCTTGGCGTAGGCCAGGGCCAGGGCCTTGCCTGCTTCGGAGCAGCCGTCGCCGGTGGCGATCAGACAGGGAACGCCGCCCCCTTTTTCGAACTCACTGCGGACGAGGTGGCCGGGGCCTTTCGGGGCGACCAGGGCGCTATCGACTCCCGAAGGGGGCTCGACCTGGCCGAAGTGGATGTTGAACCCGTGCGAGCAGAGAAGCAAGTTGCCCGCCTTGAGGTTCCCCTTGATGTCACGGTTGTAGACGTCGGCCTGGACCTCGTCGGGCAGGAGGAGATTGACGAGGTCGCCGGCCTCGGCGGCCTCGGCGGCCGAGACGGGCGAGAAGCCATGCGAGACGGCCAGTTCGTAGTTCTTCGAGCCCGGCCGCTGCCCGACGACGACGGTGCAGCCCGAGTCTCTCAGGTTCTGGGCGTGGGCGTGTCCCTGACTGCCGTAGCCGATAATGCTGATCGTCTTGCCTTTGAGCAGGCCAAGGTCGGCGTCCTGGTCGTAATACATCGTCGCCGGCATGGGCGGGTGTCCTTCTCTCTCAGTCGGAGTCTGGCAGCAAGGTGCACGAAACGGTGGGATGCGGTCGCGATGGTGTTCATCTATGTTCGTCGCGCGCGGTCGAAGACCCGCCCGCGCAGCCGCGCGACCTTTGGGAGGATGTCTTACCATAACAACGGGTCGGATCGCCAGATGGGTCATCCGCCCGGAGGCCGATCGACCAATGGCCCGGTCTCTGCGCGGAGCAAGTCGATGGTGAAGGTCGATCGGCTCTTCGCTCGCGTCCGACCGACTCGAACCGATAGAATCAAGGTCATCGGGCCGTGCGTTGGCCTTTGCAGGAGAATCGGATCATGCCGGTACACGACTGAACTCGCGTCGGTGCGGGGACGTTCCACGCCTTTCATACAAATTGGATTGGTCGTCTGATGGAGGCCCTCAACCAGTGCCTCCCGGAAGGGTTCTATGCCCTGGCCGAGCAACATGCCGGGACGATGATCGCCGACATCCTGACTCTCCAGGCGCCGGGCTCGAAGACGGTCGATCCTCCCGAGCAGGGGGCGATTGCCGTCGCGGTCGCCCCTCCTCGAACGCGGCGACGGCTGATCCCCCCTCCCTCGGCGACCTATCGGGCCGAACGGAAGTCGATCGCCATTCGCCACACCAGCGGGCACCGGCTGGTGGCCCTGGTCGAGATCGCCTCGCCCGCGAACAAGGACCGCAGTTCGTCGGTCGAGGAGTTCTCCGAGAAGATCGTCTCGGCGCTGAAGGCGGGGGTGCATGTCCTCCTGATCGACCTCATCCCCCCCGGTCGGCACGACCCGACCGGGCTGCATGGCGCGGTCGGGTCGGACTTTGCTGGAGCGCCAGACGAACTCGACCCCGAGGCCCCCTTGAGCCTCGCCTCGTATGTGGCCGCGGGGCCAACGCGGCTCGCCGAAGCCTTCGTGGAACCGGTTGCCGTGGGGATGCCCCTGATCGACATGCCCGTGTTTCTCGATTCGGGGAGGTATGTTAACGTCCCCCTGGAACCGACCTACGAGGCGGCCTATCGCGGCATACCCGGCTTCTGGCGAGAGGTCATCGAGGGTCTTCGTGATCCCGAGCCAGCCTGAAAATCGTTCAACAGGCGGGGGACGGACGGAACGACGCCGGCGGAGCTATTCCAGTGGTCAGGGCGTGGTGCCCCCCGGCCCTTCGGTACGCCAGAGGAACACGGAGCCGTCGTGGACGGTGCAGGTCAGGGAGGAACCATCGGGAGAGAAGGCCAGGCCGTTGATCTGATCGCGAGGCCCGTCGAGGGTGAGCAACGACTGGCCGGTGACGGGGTCCCAAAGGCGGACGGTGCGAGCGCTGCCAGCGGCGGCGACGAGGGAGCCATCGGGAGAGAAGGCAACGGCGCGGAGCTCGCCGTCGAGATCGCGGATCGTCCGGACGAGTTCGCCGGTGCTCGGATCAACCAGCAGCAGGTGGCCATCGTTGCTGGCCACGGCCAGGGTCGAGCCGTCGGGCGAGGTGGCCATCGCCAGCGGCTCGAAGGGCAGCTCGATCGACCGCAGCTCGCGACCCTCGTCCGCGTTCCAGAGCCTGAGCCGCCGGTCGAGAGACGCGGTTGCGATCGTCTCACCGTCGGGCAGCACCGCTGCGATCACGCGGCCGGGCGTCGCCTGGCCTTCAAGGACGAGTCGGCAGGCCCAGGTACTTGTGTCCCAGACGCGGGCCGTGCCGTCGTCGCTCGCCGAGATCAGCAAGCGGCCGTCGGGGCTGAAGCCAACGGTGCGGACCTTGGCCGAGTGGCCCGGCACGTCGGCGACGAGGCGTCCGGTAGCCGCCTCCCAGACCCGCAGATTCGCGTCTTCGCGGAGCGCGCTTGAGGCGAGCAGCCGGCTATCGGGGCTGAAGGCCAGGGCCGAGACGGTGGAGGGATGGGCCTTCCAGCCGAGGGCCTCGTGGCCGGTGGCGACCTCCCAGAGGCGCAGCGGCCTCGGGTCATCCGGCTCATCGGCCCCGGTGGCGAGCCATCGGCCGTCGGGGCTGAAGGCGACGGCCCAGGCCTCGTCCTCGTGCCCGGCCGGGCCGGGGGCCTCGGGAGGTGGGTCGAAGTGCCAGCGGATCAGGTCGCGGCCGGCCTGGAACAGCAGCGACCGGCCGTCGGGTGCGAAGGTGAGGAAATCCGACCGGACCGGGCCGCCGGGGAAGGTGGCGACGACCTCTCCGGTGGCGACCTCGCGGATTTCCAGGCGGGAGAAGGCGCCCTGCCCCTCTCGAGGGGCGAGGGCGATCCGGGAGCCGTCGGGGCTGAAGGCCAGCGGGAAGAGGTAGGGCGTATCGGACGGCTCGGGGTCGAGGAGCACCCGGAGCCGGGGCTCGCCGTCGGGGCGATCCCAGAGGAAGACGCGGCCGGTCGGGTGATCGACGACCGCGAGCGTCCGGCCCGAGGGGTCGAAGCGCACCGGATCGGCGACCTCCTGGATGGGGAACTCGCCGACAATCGCGCCGGTCTCCGTCTCGACGAGGAGGTTCGGGGCGTCGAGGGCCCCGATCAAGGCAAGGCGTCCGTCGGGGCTCAGATCAAGCCGATACACGCGCGTCCCACCGTGCGCCACGGCCACCTCGCGCAGGATCGCGTCGGTGCGGGCATCGTGGGTTCGGAGCAGGCCGTCGGTGAGGATGACGTACCGATCAATGTCGGGAGCGGTCCCGAGGCCCTCGATCGGGCCAAGGTCGGCGATCTCGACCAGGGGCTCCGCGCCGTCCGGATCGAGGCCGAGCACCAAGGCGCTGGGCTTCCAGCCCTCGTCCACCGAGACGACGAGCAGGCGTTCCCCCCCGCAGAGGGGGAGGACGTTGGTGATGAACTGACCGTCCCTGGCGTCGAGCCGTGCGACGCGGCGGCCAGTGGCGATCTCATAGAAACCCAGGGGGTAGAAGTGCAAGAGATTGCCCCCCACCGGCTCCACTCCCTCGCGGATGGCAAGGAGCCCGTGGCCGATGGGGATCGGCGTCGTGAAGAGCCATCGGCCGATGTCGAACATCGTGCGGCCGGTCGAGCGACCGGCGATCGGGTCGCGGGTAATCAGGACACCCTGGCGGTCGATCGTGACAATCCGGCCGTCGGCGTCGATGGAGAGGGAGGCAAGGTCGGCGTCGTGGCCGCGGAACACCTCGAACTCGCGGCGGGCCGTGTGGGCGAGGTAGTTGGCGACGAAGTCGAAGCCGGGTTCAGACGTGGGGCCGCCGACAGCGGCGACCTCGTCGAGGATCTCCTGGGCACGCTCGGTCTGCTCTTGACCGAGCGCATCTCTGGTCTGGCGGAGGAGGGCCGCGAGCAGGTGGCGACGGGCCAAGCGGCGCTGGGCGTCGGCCTCAATGCGCTGGGCGTCGGCCTCTGCGGCGGCGAGGCGGGCACGCTCGGCGTTCCGGAGGGACTCGGCCGCATTGTCCTGGGCCTCGACGGAGTTGCGGTCGGCCCGGTCGCGTTCGGCGCGGAGCCGGGAGTTCGAGGCCGAGACACCGACGATCGCCGCCACCAGAAGCCCGATCGCCGCGGCGCGCCAGGGATGGCGCCGGGTGGCTTTCCAGGCCCGTTCGGGGACCGAGGCGCGGCGGGCGAGGATCGGCCGGCCGTCAAGGAAGCGGCGGAGATCATCGGCCAGGGCAGCGGCCGAAGCGTAGCGTCGCCAGGGCTCCTTGGCCAGGCAGGCCAGGGTGATCGTCTCCAGGTCTTTCGGAAGCCCCGGCCGAAGCGACCGGGGCGCAACGACCTCCTGCTCCAGGACCATCCGAATCGTCTCGGGGTTCGACTCCCCCCGGAACGGCGGCCGGCCGGTAAGCAGCTCGTAGAGGATCGCACCCAGGCCGTAGACGTCGCTGGCCGGACCGACTTCGCGGTTGCGCCCGGCGGCCTGCTCGGGGGCCATGTAGGGGGGCGAGCCGATCGGGACGCCGCTGCCGGTCTCGTCGCCGGCCTCCTCGACGATCCGGGCCAGACCGAAGTCGGTCAGCTTCGGAACGAAGCCGAGCCCGGCGACGCCGTCCCCGCTCGCCTCGGGCCAGAGCAGGACGTTCGACGGCTTCAAGTCGCGGTGCAGGATGCCGCGCTCGTGGGCGTGTTGCACCGCATCGGCCAGAGCCAGGGCGATCGCCGCCGCCTTCCGAGGCGTAATCGGGCCGTCTCGGCTCTGCAGCCAGGCCGAAAGATTCGGTCCTCGGCAGAGGGCCGAGGCGATGTAGCAGGACGACCCCGCCCGGCCGGCCTCGAAGACCGGGACGATATTCGGGTGGTCCAGGCCGCCGGCGGCTCGGGCCTCGCGGAGGAACCGCTGCCTCGGTTCCGGGAGGCCCAGGGCCGCAATCGCCGGCACCTTCAAGGCCACCGCGCGACCGATCCGAGAGTCGAACGCCTCGAAGACGATGCCGAACCCGCCCCGGCCCACCTCTCCCCGAATCGCAAAGCGGCCGATCGTCCGGGGCACGGCCGGGGCATTCTCTCCCCCCTGCCCCTCGTCGTCTCGGTCCCGGTCGCGGTCCCGATCGCCCCGGGGCCAGACCTGCTCGACCAGGGAGAGACATCGGAGCAGGGCGTCGATTTCCTCCAGGGCCGCAAGATCTTCCTCCAGGGTCGAGAGGTCACCGTACTCCTGGCCGCCGGTCGCGTCGTCGAGGCGGCCGGAGCGGGCCATCGCGGCATCCTCGGCGAGCAGGGCGGCAAGGATGCGGGGATCGACGGGCGAAGGGTCCTCACGGGGGGTCATGGCCTGCCCTCCAGGGCCTCTCGGAGCCGGATCATCGCCCGGCCCCAGCGCTTGCGGGCCGCTTCGGCCGAGATCCCCAGCCGATCGGCGATCTGCTCGAAGGTCTGGCGCTCCTCGTGATGCCAGCGGACAAGGTCGCGGTCGGACACCGGCAGCCGGTCGAGGACCTCCAGGAGTATCGCCTCCAGCTCGGCTCGCATGGCCTTCGAGGCAGGGGAGCTGCTGGGATGGACCAGCTCGGGGGGGAGGTCGCCCCCGGCCGGGTCGGGTTCTCCGAGGGGAACCTCGCGGTCGACTCGCCGCTTTTCGACGTCGAGATAAGATCGGCGAACCATCGCCAGACGGTTACGGAGGATTACCAGGATCCAGGCGCGCCACTGGCCCCGGGTACGGCCCCGAAACTGGTCGAGCTGGCGGACCGTATCGACCATCGCCTGCTGGACGATGTCCGACGCGCCGACCTTCGCCCGCAGCAACGGCGGGAGCCCCCGCCTGGCGATCCGGACCAGCTCGGCTCGCATCGATTCGAGCAGGCCGGCCAGGGCCTCGGGATCTCCCACACGCGCGGCGGCGTAGTTCGAATCAATGCGTCGAGAGCGATCATTCGATCGAGAGCTCGTCATGGTGCGATCGCTCCCACTCCTTCTCAACATGTGCACAGATTCGGCCCTCACATGGCCGACCCGAGCAGTATGGAAGCGATCCGGTCCGACGATCAAGCCCCAAGACCCCTTCGAAGGTCCGCAGGGAAAAAAATCGACATCCGGCCCGTCCGGTCGGCCGCCTCTCTGCATCTGAACCCAGGGGGAGAACTCTCCGCCGCCGCTCTCGCAAGTCGAGGGCGGACCGGTCGCCCTGCGCTCTCGAAAGGCCGGACGCCACCCCGATGGCGATCGGCAACGGACACACACTTCAACAAGGAACCCTCGCGTGATGCACCACGGATCCCTCCACCCCGCCCTCATCTCTCTCGTCCGCGACCGGACCCGGATCGCCCCGGCCCTGCTGGCCCTCGCCGCGCTGGTCGCGGCCGCGCCGTCGACAACGCGCGCCGAGGTCATCAATATCACCTCCTTCAGCCTCCCCGGCACGGTGAGAACGACAATCCAGGACGTGAATAACGCCGGGCAGATCGTCGGCGACTTTCGGTCGGCGCCCGGCCAGTTCATTCAGCCGTTCATCCACGACCTGAACACCGGGGGGACGACGACCTTCACCATCCCCGACTCGACGAACATCGTCGCGGCGGGCATCAACGACCTGGGGCAGGTCGTCGGCCTTTTCCGCTCGGCCACCGACAACACCCTGGTGCGGGGCTTCCTGAAAGACGGCTCGACCATCTCGGTCATCCAGGTGCCCGGCAGCCCGAACACCTACCCGATCCGGATCCGCAACGACGGCCTGATCGTCGGCCGATTCGACGACCCGAGCGGCTTCCGCCAGGGCTTCTTCTACGACGGCTCGACCTTCACCCCCTACGCGGTCCCGGGCGCCCTCTCCACGGAGATCGACGCAATCACCAGCACCGGCACGTTCATTGGCAACTATCGCGACGCCTCCGGCAGGTCCCTCGGCTTCATCGACGACGGGACGACCTTCACGACCCTCGCCGTGCCCGGTGCCGGTGGCTTCACGAACGCATTCGACATCAACGAGTCGGGCCTGATCGTCGGCAGCTTCGTCGATTCGCTCAACCGCACCCTCGGCTTTACCTACCTCGGCGGCCGCTACACGACCTTCGGCGTCTCCAATCCCAACGGGGGCCTTTTCGATACCTACGCCCTGGGAGTCAATGACTTCGGCAAGATCGTCGGCTTCTACTTCGACGAGAACGGCAGGCAGCATGGTTTCACCGCCCAGTTCATCCCCGAGCCGTCGAGCCTCGCCCTGGCGGGCATGGGCGGGCTGGGGATGATCGGCATAGCGGTGCGGAAGCGACGGTCGGCGTTGAAGAGGTCGGCGACGGCGTGATAGGCTGACGATCGCGGGGGCCGGCCGCCGGAATCGGGGCGGCTGGCCCATCTTCGACACACCTCCGACGCGGGGACGATCGATGAGCCACGCCCCGACACAGCGACGGGCCGGCGAGCCGGCCTGGGAGATCGCCCGGCTGTTCCCCAATCAGGGGGGGTGGTCGGAGCAGGAGTACTTCGACCTGAGCCGGGGGAACCGGCTCGTCGAGTTCTCGGACGGCTTCGTCGAGGTGCTGCCGATGCCGACCCTGACCCATCAATTGATCGTTCAGTTCCTGTTCCTGGCCGTCCGACAGCACGTGATCGAGCGGGGGGTCGGCGGCCTCGTCCTCGTCGCCCCGTACTGCGTCCGAGTGGCCCCAGAGACCTACCGCGAGCCGGATCTGATGTACCTGGCCCAGGAGCGAGCGGCTCGGGCCGAAGAGCGGTTCTCCGAGGGGGCCGACCTCGTCATGGAGGTCGTCAGCGAGTCGAACCGCTCGCACGATGTGGAGACGAAACGGATCGAATACGCTGCGGCGGGTATCCCGGAATACTGGATCGTCGACCCGAAGGAAGGCCGCATCCTCGTGCTGGGGCTGGAGCCAGGTGCATCGAGCTACGTCGAGCACGGCACGTTCGCCAGGGGGGAGCGGGCGACCTCTCGTCTCCTGCCGGGGTTGGTCGTCGACGTGGCCGAGGCGCTGACGGCTCGCGGCTGAATCGACGGCGGATGAACCCCGGTCACTCGGTCCCCTCGACCACCTCGATCACGCCGTCCATTGGCACGTTGTCCAGGACCTGCGACATCGAGCCGGTCACGGGCCATCGGATCGTGATCGACTCGATCGCCGAGGCGTGGCCCAGGCCGATCGTCTGGCTCAGGGCGTTGCCGCTGAAGCTGGTTCCACCGGAAACAAGCCGGTGCAGCGATCGAGTCGAGCCGTCGGGGTCGCGCAGGTCGATCGTGAAGCGAGCCCCCAGGGCCGAGCGGTTCGATCGGGTGCCCACCAGTTTGAGCGTCAGCCAGTGGTGGTCGTGGCCGGGGTTCTGAAAGAGGGCGTTGTACGAGCGATCGCCCGGCACCGCGCCACCAAGCTGGACGAAGAGATCGGCGGCACCGTCGCCATTGAAATCGGCGATCGACACGCCATGCCCTTTTTGCAGGTGGCCGGTCCCGCTGGAGGCGGTTGCGTCGACAAACCGACGGCCGGAATCGTTGCGCAGGAGGACGTTGGGCATCAGGTACGAATAGCCGGGCCGTCCGGTCGCGAGGTAGAGGTCGAGGAAGCCGTCGCCGTCGAGGTCGCCGATGCTGGAACCCATCGGCAGGAAGACGTGATTGAGGCCGAGCGGAGCGGCGAGGTCGGAGAACGAACCGTCGCCATTGTTCCGATAGAGGCGGAGGTGCCGGGAGGTTGGTTCTCCAACCTGATCGAACACGAAGCCGAACAGATCGGCCGAGTAGTCGGTGACGAACAGGTCGAGGTGGCCATCGTTGTCGAAATCGAACCAGCCACACGAGAAGCTGTCGATGGGCCCGAGCACACCGGCCTCGGGGGCGATGTCCTCGAAGGTGCCGTCGCCAAGGTTCCGGTAGAGACGGTTCGGCACGGCCATGTTGGACACGTAGAGATCGGGCCATCCATCGTTGTCGAAGTCTCCCCAGCTCGCACCCTTGGCGTATCGAGCGTTGGTGACTCCCGCCTCGGCGGTCACGTCGAGGAAGGTGCCGTCGCCAAGGTTCCGATAGAGACGAGAGCGGCGTTGATCGGCATCGCCTCGGAGGGCGTCGGGGGCGAGGAATAATCGGGAGGCGTCGAGATCGCCGCCGCGTGCTTCACCGCAGACGAACAGGTCGAGGTGTCCATCGTTGTCAAAATCTCCCCAGGCAGCCGACTGGCTGGCGATCGGATCGGCAAGCCCAGCGCGGGCGGTCACGTCTTCGAATCGCTCGCCGCCGAGGTTGCGGAGCAAGGTCATCGGCGCGGGGTTCTCCCAGCCTCCTCGAAGCAAAATGACATCCAGGAACCCGTCGTTGTCGAAATCGGCATGAGCACAATTGACGGCAAGCACATACGAATCGAGCCCGAATCGCGACGAGGCATCGGAGAAGGTGCTGTCGCCGTTGTTCAGGAAGAGGCGAGGGCCGAGGTCGGTTTCGTAGCTCGTCCAGAAGAGGTCGGGTAGGTCGTCGCCATTGAAATCGTCGAAGACGCTGCCGCCGGCCATGTCCGGCCCGGCCGAGAGCAATCCGGCGGCCTCAGCCACGTTCGGGAACCGAGGGAAGGTCTGGTCGTCGTCTCGGGTCGGCAGGGGCAAGACGCGGCGGTCCTCTCCCGAGGTGTTCCGGCCAAGCAGGTCGAACGCCAGTTGCAAGACCCAGTGCATCGCCAGGTCATCGGGCCGCTGGCGAAGGTATTCCGAGAGCCAGTCGGCTGCCTCGCTCGCTCCATCGGGCAGAAGGTGAACAGCCCCCGGCGCGATCGGCCAGAGGCAGGTCGAGGGGCCGACGCAACCGATGCAATTCTCCGTCTCGCCTCGGCGAAGGGACGCCACCCCTCGAAGGGCCAGCAGATTCTGCCTCAGGCCGACCGAAACGAGCGGATGCTCGGCCGACTCCGAGGCCCGATCGAGCCACACCTCGGCCTGGTCAAACGCCCCTTCGTAAAGCCACAGGATAGCGATATCGCGCTCGATCGTCGAGCGGACCTGCGGCGCATCGAGGCTCTCCGGGTCGATCGCCGCGAGCTGCTTCTGAAGCGCTTCGATTCCCCTGCGGTTCCTCCCCCGGATCGACGCGACCACCTGATCAAGATCCCCTCGATCGCTCACCGGCCCGCTGAACCTGCTGGCCAGAGTAAAGCCGCTCTCGTCGATCGGCTCCGTTCCGTAGGGAGGGATCGTCAGGTAACGCTCGGCGACCGAGAGAGAGGGGGCGTCCCCGACTGTTCCGGCACGGGCTCCATCCATGTCGATGCCGTTACCGATGCCTTCGACCGGAGCCGGAGCCGGGTCTGCCCCAGGCTCCGGCGGCTGATTGCATCCGAACGACAGGCCGAGGACCACCAGGGCCCCGATCGCGATCAAGGTCCGAGCATGACGACCGCAATAACGCATCGGACCTCCCTGGCACTTCGAGCGCAGCGGGTCGCTCAGAGCTGCGAGTGGCCGACGACTTCCTCGGGCTCGTTGTCGGTGTCGGACTCGACGACCTCGCCGGGGGCGGTGCGCACGGGGCGGCTGGAGCGGACCAGGGCAATCCGGCCGGTCCGGGCGAGTTCCCGGATGCCGTAGGGGCGCATCAGCTCGATGAAGGCCTCGACCTTCGACTCCTGGCCGCTAACCTCGATGATCAAATGCTCGGGGCTGACGTCGACAATCCGGCCGCGGAAGTCCTGGACCAGGCCGCGCAGCTCGGCCCGACGCTCGGGAGAGGCATCGACCTTGATGAGCATTAGGTCGCGCTCGACGAACGCCTCTCGGGAAATGTCGATGACCTTGACGACCGTAACGATCTTCTCTAGCTGCTTGCGAACCTGCTCCAGCTGGCTATCGTCGCCGATGACGACGAAGGTGATCCGGGAAAGGTTCGGGTCCTCGGTCTCTCCCACGGCCAGGCTGTCAATGTTGTAGCCTCGCGAGGCCAGCATCCCGGAAATGTGGGACAGCACTCCCGGCTGGTTCTGGACCAGGGCGCTCAGCACGTGGCGATGGCGGTGGCGGTCGCGGGCCGGGCGGTTCGTCTCGGACATCGATTCCTCTTCGAAAGGCGGTGCGGCCGACCCGTATTGGATCTGGCGAGCCGATCGACCGGGCGGCCCGAGCCGCTCCTGAGACGCCGATCTCGCCGAATGGCCAGGCCTGGGCCATCGCCGCGTTCTTGATTCGTACGGAACACACGCGTGCTCGACGGTCGAGAAGCGTCAAGGATGGCCGAGGTCGTGTCGACCCCACCCAACCCCTCTTCTCCGTTTCTCCCCGCGATCGTGCTCTTTAGTCTACGAGCCTCGTTCCCGGCCTCGCAAGGCCGAGCGTCGAAGTCCGTTCGAGGCTCGACACCACCCCGGCACACTCGGTTCGGACCGACGAGGCGTCCGACTCCTTGATCGAACGATTTTTCTGGTGCCTTCGTATCGGACAGAAACAGGGCGGAGACGCGCTCGTTGAGCCAGTTCCGTCGTTGCCTTGACGACTCGATCGGACCAAACACGGTTGCACGGTCATCCGCTGCTCGACGCCCGAGTTCTCAGCGTCGGCCCGGCTCTCCCGCCGCCCTGGAAGCTCGATCGGACGGCCGAAACGACTGGAGACCGTTGCGAAACCGAGGGGCTCGTCACTAAGATAAACACCCCACACCGGTCCGACGAGGCCTCTTTGGTCGAACGGCTCTGCGCTCAAGTGGTCCACGGGGGCCGATCGTCATCTGCACGGTTGGCGTTCCCGACCCTTCGAGCCGAGCATGCCTCGTCGAGCCGGGGCGTCCACGCCCTGACACCAACCCACCCCTCCTGGCGTCGCGTGAAGGATGGCTCTGGCATCATGACCACGCCCGTGATGATCGAGGCCCAAGGCCTCACCAAGCAGTTCGGTTCGTTCCTGGCAGTCCGCGATGTGAGCTTTCAGGTCCCGAGCGGACAGGTCGTCGCCTTCCTTGGCCCCAACGGCGCGGGAAAGACAACGACGATGCGGCTCTTGACCGGCTTCATCGCTCCGACGCATGGTCAGGCGTCGATCGCCGGGATCGACGTGCAGACGGATCGGATCGCCGCCGCCGAGCGGCTCGGCTACCTGCCTGAGAACGGACCGCTTTACCCCGACATGACCCCCATGGCGATCCTCGAATTCTTCGGCCGGGCCCGAGGCATGGGCGCGTCGGCCCTGAAGGATCGGATCGAGACGGTCATCGGGCTTTGCTCGCTGTCGACCGTCGCCTACAAGCCGATCGCCAAGCTCTCCAAAGGCTACCGCCAGCGCGTCTCGATGGCCCAGGCGATCCTCCACGACCCGGAGGTCCTGATCCTCGACGAGCCGACCTCCGGCCTCGACCCGAACCAGATCAAGGGGGTCCGCCAGTTGATCCGAGACCTCGGTCGATCAAAAACGATTCTCGTTTCGACCCACATTCTTCAGGAAGTCGAGCCGGTGGCCGACCGGGTCCTGTTCATTCACGATGGCCGCCTCGTCTTCGACGGCGCTCCAGCCGAGATGCGGTCCGGGGTCGCCTCGCTGGAGGAGAAGTTCTACCAGCTCACCGCCTCGCCCGCCTGAGCCCGATCCTTGACGGCAACCGAGGTTACCGAATCGGCTCGGGTCCACCCCTTTTGAAATTCCTGGCCCATCGCAACCAGACACAGGCACAGACACTCGTTTCTCCAAGTTTTTTCGATTCGAGGGACCGCAACGGTGACGACGATCCAGAACGAATCAAACCGGACGACCGCCCCCGAGCGGCCCGCGGGGGCAAGTGCTCAGCCCTTCCCTCGGCCGTTCGTCGTTTGGGCCGTCTGCCGGCGCGACCTGGCACGCTACTTCACCAATGTCGCCGGCTATGTGTTCATCGTCCTGTTCATTGTCACAAGCTCGGTGGCCGCCTTCTGGCCCGATGCCTTCTTCGCCAACAACCTGGCAACCCTCGGCCAGCTGAACGAGCTGATGCCGTACTTGCTCCTGCTGTTCATCCCGGCGATCACCATGAGCGTCTGGGCCGACGAGCGGCGCCAGGGGACCGAGGAACTCCTGCTGACCCTTCCGGCCCGAGACCTGGAGGTCGTGCTCGGCAAGTACCTCGCCGCGCTCGGCATTTACACCGCCGCGCTCGGCTTTTTGGCCTTTGGGCTAACGGTGGTACTTGCCTGGCTCGGCCGGCCCGATCTGGGAGTCCTGCTCGCGACGTTCCTCGGCTACTGGCTGATGGGGGGGATGCTCCTGGCAGTGGGGATGGTCGCGTCGTTGCTCTCGGGCAATGTGACGGTGGCCTTCATCCTGGGGGCACTCTTCTGCGCCGTCCCGGTGTTTGCCGACCTGCTCGGCGGACTGTCGGGAGCAGGAGCGGCCCGGGTGATCGAATCGGCCTCGGCCCCGTCTCAGTTCCGCGAGTTCGGCCGAGGGGTGGTGCCCTTCTCGGGAGTGCTCTACTTCGTCGGCCTTGCTGCGGCAATGCTATATGTGAACGTCGCCCTCGTCGGCCGTCGGCACTGGGCCGGCGGCGAACGCAGCGCGGGATTGTGGGGACACGCCCTCGTCCGGATCGTCTCGGTGGTCGTCGTCGTTCTCAGCCTTCAGACGCTCGTCGCCCGAGCCGGCTGGCGGCCCGACCTCACCGCCGAGCGGCTCAACACCCTCTCCAGCGAATCGCGACGCCTGATCAAGGAAATCCCGAGCGATCGCCCCGTGTTCATCGAGGCCTTCTTTAGTCCCGAGGTGCCGCGAGACTACGTCGAGGCCAAGCAGAACCTTATCGGCCTGCTCAAGGAGTTCGCCGCGATCGGCGGCAGCAAGATCCAGCTCAACCTGATCGAGACCGACCGCTACGGCGAGGAAGCCCGACGCGCCGAGCAGCAGTACGGCATCATCCCTCGCAGCGTCATCACCATCAGCGCCGCCCGACAGGGGTTTGATGAGATCCTCATGGGAGTCGCCTTCACGAGCGGTCCCGAACAGGTGGTCATCCCCTTCTTCGACCGCGGCCTTCCGGTCGAGTACGAGCTGACCCGATCGATCCGGACCGTCGCCGGGGCCGACCGCAAAAAGGTCGGCATCCTCGACACCGACGCCGGCCTGCTCGGCAGCTTCGACTTCCGCTCGATGGCCTCGAACCGCGAGTGGCAGGTCGTTACCGAGCTTCGCAAGCAGTACGAGGTAACCAGCGTTCCGGCCGATGCGCCGATCCCGAGCGACCTCGACGCCCTGCTCGTTCCGCAGCCGTCGAGCCTGACCGAGCCGCAGGTCGCCAACCTCGTCTCCTACGTCGAATCAGGAGGACCGACCCTCCTGTTCATGGACCCCCTGCCCCAGTTCGACCGATCTCCCCAGAAGTCGCTCGCACCCACCCAGCCGAAGGAACAACCCGGCGGCATGTTTGGTGGCGGACCTCCCCCCGAGCCGAAGGGGGATCTAACCCCCTTGCTCGAACGGCTCGGCATCGACTGGCCGCAAACCGAGATCGTCTGGAATCCGTACAACCCACACCCGAGGTTCACGGAACTTCCGCTTGATTATGTGTTCATCACTCCTTCCAGCGGTGCGGCCGACGCCTTCAACCCGAACGAGCCGATCGCCTCAGGATTGCAAGAGCTGATCGTCCTGTTCGGTGGCTACGTTCTGCCCCGGAGCAGTGCCGAAACCGACTTCACCCCGTTGCTTCGGACGAACGACGAGGGGGGAATTGCCCCCTTCGACAGCCTGGTCAGCCCCAGCTTCTTCGGCATGGGGATCGACCCCGACCGTGCCACCCGCCTGGCCACGAACCGCGCCTATACCCTGGCCGCCCGCCTTGAAGGCAAAGGACGGAGCGAAGGCGAAGGTGACGGTGACGACAACGAGCCTGAGGGTGGCATCAACGCGATCGTCGTCATGGACCTCGACCTGATTTCCGACGCCTTCTTCCAGCTCCGCCAGGCTGGGTCGGAGGACCTCGAGTTCGATAACGTGGCCTTCGTGCTCAACTGCGTCGACACTCTGGTGGGTGATGACTCATTCATCGACCTGCGCAAGCAACGCCGACGCCATCGGACCCTCACGCGGCTTGAGGCCGCCGACCGCGCTTTCGAGGCCGATCGGTTGGCCCAGGAGCGCGAGGCCGAAGACGAGGCCGACGATCAACTTGAGGCCGCTCGCGCTCGGATGAACGAGAAAATCGATGCGATCGATGCCAACACCGAGCTGGACGACCGCACCAAGCAGGTCATGCTCGCCCAGGTCCGCGAGGTCGAACAACGCCGCCTGAACGTGGCCGAGGCAAACATCGAGGACGCCAAGCTCCGCAAGATCGAGGACAGCATCGCCGCCAAGGAACAACAGCTTCGCGCCATCCAAGGCCAGGTCCGCATGGCCGCCGCCATCGTCCCCGCCCTGCCCGCGTTGGCGCTCGGCATCGCCGTCGCCATCATTCGCTCACGCCGCGAGAACCGCGGCGCCAACCCGAACCGATTGGCATGATCGCAGTAGGCAATACTCGGTAGGCAGCAGACAGGAAGAGGCCGGAGATCGGAAACTGCCTTCTGTCTTCTTCTGACTTCCCTCTGCCTACTGCCTACCGCCTACTCCCATAAAGAGCCACCACCATGAACGAAACCGCCAAGACGCTCGCATTCGCCGGTGTCGCCCTGGTGACGCTGGCCGCCGCCTCGCTGGCCACCTGGCTCCCCGACTGGCGAGGCCCGGGGGCCGGGTTCGACGACCAGGGGGACCCTTTCTTCCCCTCGTTCGCCGAGGCCGTCGAGGCCGACCCGCTCGCCGCTCAGGTCCTCGAGGTCGTCTCCTACGACGAGGACACCGCCGAGGTCCGCCCCTTCCAGGTCGAATTCCGCGATGGCGACTGGACGATCCCCTCGCACCACGACTACCCGGCCGACGCCCAGGACCGCATGGCCCGCCTCGCCGCCCAGGTGGCCGACCTGACCAAGGGGGCCATCCGCTCCGACCGCACCAGCGATCACGAAGAACTCGGCGTCATCGACCCAATGGACGAGAAAATCACCACCCTCAAGGGCCGAGGCACCCGCATCACCCTCCGCGGCACTCCCGGTGGCGAGGCGATGGCCGACCTCATCCTCGGCCGACCCGTACCCGACCGCGAAGGGCTCCGTTACGTCCGCATCCCCGGCAAGAATCGGGTGTATGCGGCCGAGGTCGACCTCGACCTGACCACCCGCTTCGCCGATTGGATCGACACCGACTTACTGAACGCTTCCGCTCCCCAGACCCGCCTGATCTCCTACGACACCCGCAAGGTCAACCCTGACGAACGTACCAACGACGGCGCCTTCGTCGTCCGTCCCGGCGATCCGCTCGTCATCGACCGAGACAACGCCAACGAGTGGATCATCGAGGGCCTCGGGCCCGACCAGGAGGTCGATTCCAGCAAGGTCGGCGACCTGATCCGGGCGGTCGACTCCCTGAAGATCGTCGGCGTTCGCCCCTTGCCCAGCGCCCGCAACGCCATTCTCCGATCCCTCGTCAGCAAGGGGTTCTACCCGACCCAGCAAGGCGATCTGCTCTCGAATGAAGGGAGCCTGACCCTGGCCAACGACGAAGGGATCGTCACGACCCTCCGCTTCGGCGAGATCACCCTCGCCACCGGCGACGAGCTGACCGCCGGCGTCGGTGAGGATCAGGACGCCTCGGCCGAGGCTGAGGCCGAGCCCGACGACGCATCCACAGATGCCGAATCCTCCGAATCCGGCCAGACCGAAGGTCGCTACCTCATCGTCTCCGTCGCCTTCGATGAGACCTACCTCGCCAGCGACGACGACGACGCAGACGCCTCCGGCACCCTCCCCGACGACGTCTTTGCCCGAGCCCCCGACGACCCCGTCCGACAGGAGGCCGAGGCCAAGCTCGCCGCCGACGCCCAACGCAAGGAGGAGGCCCGCCAGCGCCGGATCAACGAAAGCAAGGAGAAGGTCGCCGAGCTGAACCGCCAGTTCGCCAACTGGTACTTCGTCGTCCCCGGCGACGACTTTCGCAAGATCGCCCTTGATCGCGACGCCTTCCTCAAGGCCGCCGGCACGCCCGACGCCTCCGACGCCGCCGCTCCCCCTCCCTCCTTCGGGCCCGGCGGCTTCAACCCCGGCGGCGGCCTCCCCCCCGGCCTGAACCTCCCCGGCCTCGGCGGCCCGCAGGGTTGACCGAGACGGGACGGAACGCGTTCGAGAACGACCTTTCGCGTCGGAGGCCCGATGACTCCACCGTTCGTCTCCTCCGACGCCCGAACCGATCGCGTCATGCAATTGCGAGGGGTCCGGGTCCACAACCTCAAAGGAGTGGACCTCGACCTGCCTCGAAACGAGCTGATCGTCTTCACGGGCGTCAGCGGGTCGGGGAAGAGTTCGCTCGCATTTGACACCCTTTACGCAGAAGGCCAGCGGCGCTACGTTGAGACCTTCTCCCCCTACGCTCGGCAGTTCCTGGAAACGCTCGACACGCCCGAGGCCGACCGGATTGAGGGGCTGCCCCCCGCGATTGCCGTCTCGCAACGCCAGGGGAAGCGATCGAGCCGGAGTACGGTCGGCTCCGTCACCGAGGTGCATGACTATCTGGCGATCCTTTACGCGAGGCTCGGCCAGGTCAACTGCATGCACTGCGGACTGGAGGTCCGACCAGCCGACACGGGCTCGGTGGTCGCCGCCATCGAAGGGTTGCCCGAGGGGACTCGCTACCAGATCGGCTTCCCGCTGGAGATCCGACCGGACACCGACCGAACCGCCCTGGCCGCCTTGCTGCGAGAGGACGGCTTCCTGCGCGTCCGGGTCGGCGATCGGGTCGAGACGATCGAGGACGGTCCCATCCCCGATCCGGTCGGCGAGGCTTCGGTCGATGTGATCGTCGATCGGCTCGTCCGAGGGCGCGAAGACTCGGGACGACGGGGAGACTCGATCGAAACGGCCTTCGATCGTGGCCTCGGCCGTTGCCGGGTGATCGCCGAGGAGGAGGTTCGGACCTTCTACCGCGGCTGGCGATGCGCTGGGTGCGGCACTGATCACCTGGCCCCCGAGCCTCGTCTGTTCCGCCCGAACAGCCCGATCGGTGCCTGCCCGTCCTGCCAGGGATTCGGCCGGGTGATCGACCTCGACCTCGATCGGATCGTCCCCGACCGATCGAAGTCGATCGAGGCCGGGGCGATCGCTCCCTGGACGACGCCGAACTACCGGGAACATCTGGACAACCTTGTGCGCGTTGCTCCCACGCTGGGGATCCCCACCGACCGGCCGTTCAAGTTCCTGGAACCGGAGCAGATCCGCTTGATCCTCGAAGGAGCACCCAGGAACGGGTTTGCCGGGCTTCGCCGCTTCTTCGACGCCCTGGAGCGGAAGACGTACAAGATGCATATTCGCGTCTTCCTGAGTCGATGGCGAGGCTACCGCCCCTGCCCCGATTGCGGCGGGGCTCGCCTTCGGCCCGAGGCCCTGGCGGTGAAGGTCGCTGGCCTCGACATCGCAAGCCTCTCGGCTCTGCCGATCGGCGAGGCCCGAGCCGTGATCGACGCCTTCGCCTCGACCGAAGGCATGGCCAGGTCGATCGCCCGACGCGCGATCGACCCGGTTCGGGCAAGGCTCGGCTATCTCGGACGCATCGGCCTCGACTACCTGACGCTTGACCGCCAGGCCCGAACGCTCTCGGGAGGAGAGACGCGACGGGTTGCCCTGACAAGGGCGCTCGGATCGGGACTCGTCAATACCTTGTACGTTCTCGATGAGCCTTCGATCGGCTTGCACCCGAGCGACATCGACCGGCTCGTCTCGACCCTGGTCGATCTTCGCGACCGAGGGAATGCCGTCGTCGTGGTTGAACATGACGAAGCGATCATGCGATCTGCCAACCGAATCGTTGATGTCGGACCCGGCGCGGGAGCGATGGGAGGCCGCATCCTGTACAACGGCCCTCCCGATGGCCTGGCCAACGCTCCCGAGTCGGCCACGGGTGCATTTCTGGCCCGGCGTCGCCGGGTCGTGCCACCTGCCCGGCGTCGAGCACCGACCAAGGAGAAGACCCTGACCCTCCGAGGAGCGACAGGAAACAATCTCAAAGATCTTGATGTCTCGTTTCCGCTGGGTCTGATCTGTGTCGTGACGGGGGTGAGCGGATCGGGCAAGAGCACGCTGGTCGATCGCACCCTTTACCCTGCCCTGGTCCGCCGCCTGAAGGGAGAGCACGAGCCGGGGGAACCGTTCCGCGAGCTGCTCGGCACCGGGTCGATCGACGACGTGATCCTCGTCGATCAATCGCCGATCGGCCGGTCGGCCCGATCGAATCCGGCGACGTATGTGAAGGCGTTCGACGAGATCCGCAAGACCTTTGCCGCCACCCACGAGGCCAAGTTGCGGAACTACGGCCCCAGCCGGTTCAGCTTCAACGTGCCCGGAGGCCGATGCGAGGCGTGCGAGGGGAACGGCCACCAGATCATCGACATGCAGTTTCTCTCCGATGTAATGGTTCGCTGTCCCGAGTGCCACGGCACTCGGTACCGGTCAGAAACGCTGGAAGTGACTTACCGGGGCAAGTCGATCGCCGAGGTGCTGGACCTGACCGTCCGCGAAGCGTTCGCTTTCTTCAAGAACCGGCCCAAGGTCCAGGCAAAACTGCGACCGTTGATGGGAGTCGGGCTCGACTACCTCCGGCTCGGTCAGCCGGCCTCGACCCTCTCCGGCGGCGAGGCCCAGCGCTTGAAGCTCGCGTCGTTCCTGCCGACCTCGGCCGCCTCGGCCGCGACCCGGTCGGCCCTGCCGTCGTCCCTCTTGCTGCTGGATGAGCCGACGACGGGCCTGCATCCCTCGGATGTCTTGACGTTGATCGACTGCCTCAACACCCTGGCCGATCTCGGGCATTCCCTGATCCTCGTCGAGCATAACCCCGAGCTGATGCTTTGTGCCGACTGGATCATCGACCTCGGCCCCGGCGCGGGAGACGCCGGCGGCCGGATTGTCGCCGAGGGGCCTCCCGAGACGATCGCCCAGACCGACACCCCCACCGGCCGCGTCCTCGCCGCCGCCCTTTCGATCGGAGCACACGAATGATTACCATCACAACCCTTCTTGCGGTGATGCTGACGACGGTGAGAGCGGGCCAGCCGGAGCAGGTGGCGGAAGGCCAGAGAGTCACCGTCGCCGATGTCGGAGCACTGCGGAGGGCTCTGGAATCGGCCAGGCCGGGAATGACGATTGCCCTGGAGCCGGGAGTGTACGAGGGGGGGACATTCGTCCGTGATCTGACCGGCGAGCCGGGAAGGCCGATCGTCATTACGGCGGCCGACCCGGAACGGCCTCCGGTAATCCGGGGGGGCGGCTCTGCGTTTCAACTGAGCGGTCCGGCCCATGTGGAACTGCGGGACATGGTCTTCGAAGGGGCGACCGGCAACGGCCTGAACATCGATGACGGCGGGTCGGGCGAGGGGACGGCGCATCACATCGTTTTACGTCGATTGGTCGTGCGGGACGTGGGGCCGGATGGGAATCGAGATGGAATCAAGCTCTCGGGCGTCGATATGTTCCGAGTCGAGGACTGCACGATCGAGCGCTGGGGGTCGGGCGGGTCGGGCGTCGACATGGTCGGGTGCCACGACGGCGAGATCGTCGGCTGCGTCTTCCGGAACGGGGGCGGCCGGGGGGGAAACGGGGTGCAAGGCAAGGGAGGGACCGCAAGGATCGCCGTCAGGCGGTGCCGGTTCGAGCAGTCGGGCGACCGTGCGTTGAACCTCGGCGGCAGCACGGGAACACCGTTCTTCCGGCCGCTCGATCCGGGGTACGAGGCGAAAGACCTGCTCGTCGAGGACTGCGTTGTGATCGGCGGTCAGGCGGGGGTGGCGTTTGTCGGGGTCGATGGGGCGGTTGTTCGGCACTGCGTCTTCTACCGGCCGGGACGGTTCGGGCTCCGCATCTTGCAAGAGAGTGTCGGGCCAAACTTCGTGCCGAGTCGCAATGGGCAATTCATGAACAACATTATCGCTTACCGATCCGACGAGATGGTCATGCCCATTAACATCGGTCCGAACACGGCTCCGGAGACTTTCACGATGGCCCGGAACGTCTGGTACTGCCTCGATGCTCCGCAGCGGAGCCCGAGGCTCGACCTGCCGGAAGACGGGGGGCGATCGGGTGTGGACCCCGGCTTTGTCGATCCTGAAGGGGGGGATTTCCGGCTCCGTCCGGGAAGTCCCGCTCACCCGGCAGGGCCTCGGGAACCGGATCGAAACTGAGGCCGAGCCGCCTGCGCGGGGGGATCGGGGAATTGAGTACGGTCACGAAACGGGGCGGATTGTCAAAGAGCAAGGGGGACCGGGCCTTCGTGGTCCATCGCGCCATCACATCAGTATTCATCTATAATTTTGAGTTCGGATGGGGAGGCTGGGACGAGGGTCCGGGCCTGGTGTGGAACACGAGGACCCCTCACCCCAACCCTCTCCCCACGGGCGGGGAGAGGGAGACAGAACCGATCGGCCAGTGGGACAGAGGGACGGTTGATCGAGGTCATTACTCCTGACCGAGGACCCAGGACTCATCGAAGATGGCGTGATTGACGACCGATCGGCGGTCGGAGGTGAAGACGAGGTGGATCCGGCCGTCGCGGGCCTGGAAGACGATCGGATAGCCGTAGTCGCGGTCGCCGTCGGCAATCACGCGGCGGTGAGGGTAGGAGGCGTCGTTGTCGGTCGAGAGGGCGACGGCAAGCGGGGTGCGACGGGTCATGCTGTCGTTGTAGACGAGCAGGAGGTTGCCACTCTGAAGCTTGAGGAAGTCGACGGCGGCGTTCGGGTTGGGGAACTCGGAGTTGAGCCCTTCGGTCCAGGTCTGGCCGCGGTCGTCCGACTCGGCGCGGATGATGTAGCCGTCGGTGGTGGGGCCGTAGTCGCCCCCGCGTCGGCAGTAGGCAACAATCCGGCCGTCGGGCAGTTGCACGGGGGAGGGTTGCAGGTTCCCGCGGGCCGACCGGATGCGGCCCAGCTCTTGCCAGCCGGCGAAGGGGTCGGCCGGGTCGAAGCGGTAGAAGACCGAGCAGGTGTCGGGTCCGACTGATTCCGTGTCCTCGCCGGTCTCGAAGTAGGCAGGGAGCAGGTAGGAGCCATCGTCGAGGACGATCGGCCGGTTGCGGACCATCATGCCGGCCTCAGTGGCGAGGATTGAAGCGTCGGACCAGGTCTGTGCGCCGTCTCGGGACACCTTGAACTGGATGCGGGAGCTGGACCAGGTCTCGCCGAACCGGACAACGTAAAAGAGCCAGACGAGGCCGTCGGGCGCTTGCCAGATCACCCCGTTGCCGGCCGATCGGAGCGGGTCCTTGGCGATGACCTCGGGGAAGGTCCAGGCGTCGGACCCTTTGGCGAGGCGAGAGCCGTAGACGGCCGTGTCGGTCGCGTACTCGCCCGCGCCGCCGTAGTAGACGAGGTAGAGATCACCGTTGGCCAGCTCGTCCATGCAGGCGGGATGCTTGTACGGTCCGGTCTCGATTTCTGGTCCGAAGATGCGGTTGATCGTCGGCGATCCTCCGGCAGGGGGATCCGCCTGGGGGGTCGACGCAACGATCAAGGCGAGGAAGCTGGCGAGCGTGAGAATCGACATGTGCGGAGGGTCCTGAAGTCGAACGCGGATCGGGAATGGGGTTGGCGCTCACGATCGGGTCGATCGAATCGAGGGGGGAACGGGCGACCCGGCCCGGATTGGGAATTACCGTATCGCTCGGGAGGGCGTTCGACAACGGCCTCGTCGACCCTTGTCGAGGCGGACCGGGACAATCGGCCGAGGCGTCACGTGATTCGGCCCTCCGCGTCGGGCACATGCTTCGGCCTCGCGGGCGAGCATCGGTCGCTTTAGGTCGGTGCGCACGCCGGTGCGCCTTTGGGTGCGCTTCGGATCGGGGAGGGAGAATTCGCGTAACGGGTTGAGGGATCGAAGGTTTCGGACGATGCGCCCGAGTTCGTTTCGGCAACCGTGCTCGTCGGTTCCACGGGTCGGAGCAGTTGGCTCGGCAGGAACGAACCCGAACGATTTGGCCGGTCGGTGCGCTTGCGGGTGCGCCGGTCGGTGCGCCCTGGGTGCGCCAAGGGGGGAAGAACGGAACGTGTTTCATGGCAGGAACATCGGGAAAACCAGGCCGTTCGTTTCGAGACAATTGGGGATGGTCGACACCTCAGTCGGCCAGGCGAGAACCTCGAATCGAAAATGCAATCAATCATGAAACTTCAAGAACGCCGAGTCTCAAAGGAAGCCATCGACAAGCCGTGACGAAATCCGAGATCGGTCCGAGGAACGCGAGGGGTCGGAAACAGGACTCACCGTAGAAAGGATCGTGAGAAGGAGGGGTTTCAGTCACACAAACTGAGGGAGGAGGACGGATTTCGAAGGGCCAAGGTGCTCGACGCGGGCAGGGGTCACGCCTCTCCTCTTGTTTCCGGATCAGGATCGTCGGCTCCCCTGGGAGGCTCGGGGCGGGACCGAGGATGTTGGGGCCGACCGGGATGGGAATTCGATGATGGGCAGGCCCTTTGCTTCGGTCTTGAGTTGAAACAGTAGGCCGTGGAACCGCTTTGGGCCGTAGACGGTCATCAGCGCGACGAGGGACCAGAGGAGCACCGCAGGCAGGAAAATGGGTTCGAGCCCATAGATTGCGTTGACGATGGCCATCATGCCCAGGTCGGCAGCGAGGTGCAGTCGGATGCGGCGCGAGGAGACCGAGCCCGATCGTCGGGTGAAGAGGAGCGGGGCGATCAGGCCCGGCAGCCCGCAGCGGCCCGTGCCGAAGAAGGGGCAGCGGGAGCAGGTCGTGCGGAAGGTCTCGACGAGCCAGGCCAGAATCACGGCGGTCGTCGCCAGACCGAGCCAGAGGCCATGAACGAAGGCGATCGCCACGGCCCCGATCAGAAAGGGCGGGACACCGAGGCCAAACCAGTACGTGAAAAACTTCCGGCTGGAGACAACTCTCGTGATCGCCGTCATCAGCGTCCTCCTTCTGGATTTCGAGGGATGGTCTGTTCGACCGAGCGATCCGATCCGATCCGATCCGAAGGCCGGTTTCGGCCCTCACGGCCCGCTCGGCCTGGAGAATTCATCCGCAGGCCCTGGCGAGACCCGCCAGAAGTCGCAATGATTTTTTCTTGAGGGGGTGTCGCGAACCGTCGGGCCTTGCATCCGGAGGCACTGATGAAACGCGCAGACGAAGGGTCGGTTACGGTCTGGATCGGCGACCTGAAGCGAGACGCCGACACCGCCGCCGAGGAGCTCTGGGAACGCTACTTCGGCCAGCTTGTTCGCCTCGCCGCTGCCCGGCTCCGAGGAGCGTCTCGGGCCGCGGCCGACGAGGAAGACGTCGCCCTGAGTGCCTTCGACAGTTTCTGCCGGAACGCCGAACGTGGCCGATTCCCTCGCCTGGAGGACCGCAATGACCTCTGGCGGATCCTGGTGACGATCACGACTCGCAAGGCTACGGACCAGCGACAATGGCAAGGCCGCAGGAAGCGGGGAGGCGGACTGGTCCTCGACGAGGCAGCGCTGGAGGGGCCAGAGGCTCAGGGCAGAGCGCGAGGGCTGGTGGCGGTCGCCGGCCGGGAGCCGACGCCCGAGTTCGCGGCGATTGTGACCGAGGAGTACCGCCGTCGCCTCGACACCTTGCCGGACGACGTCCTTCGTCGCATTGCCCAGTGGAAGCTGGAGGGGGAGCGCCACGAGGAGATTGCCCGACGGCTCGATTGCAGCGTGCGAAGCGTCGAGCGCAAGCTCGCCTTGATCCGTCGGTACTGGCTTACGGAGGAGCCGACATGAGCGCCGATCACCATGTTGACTCCGACCCGATCCCGCTGTCGATCGCCGCGCGCATCGACCGGGTCTGCGACCGATTCGAGGCCTCCTGGAAAACCGGATCGCGTCCCAGAATCGAGGATGACCTCACCGTGATGGATCCGGAGGGCCGAGAGGCATTGCTGCGGGACCTGCTGGCCCTGGAACTCGACTACCGGGAGCGTTGCGGGGAACGACCGACCCTGTCCGAGTATCGGCAGCGATTCCCCCACGAGGAGGCGATCGTCGAGACGGTTTTCCGAGCGTCGGTGGAGCACCCTCCCGGTCCCAACACCGAAGCCGAATGCGAAGGTGAAGGCGAGGAGACGTGCACGTTCGATTACCCTTCGAACGCATCGCAAGACGAGCAAGGGTTGCCTCGCCTCTCCTCGGGACGCTTCGGCGACTACGAGCTGATCGCGATGCTCGGCCGGGGGGGGATGGGGGTGGTATACAAGGCTCGTCACCTGCGGCTGAATCGGCTGGTGGCGTTGAAGATGTTGCGATCCGGGGCCGTGGCGACCCCGGCCGAACAGCAGCGGTTTCGGGCCGAAGCCGAGACCGTCGCCGGGCTCGACCACCCGCACATTGTCCCGATCTTCGAGGCTGGCGACGTGGCCGGGCTGCCCTACTTCGCCATGAAGTATATTGAGGGCCAGAGCCTGTCGGCCCGGATCTCCCGGTACCAGGGGGATCCCGTCTCGACGGCCCGGCTGCTCGCCACGGTGGCCCGCGCGGTCGATGCGGCGCATCGACAAGGGTTTCTCCATCGTGATCTGAAGCCGGCCAACATCCTGATCGACGCAAAGGGGAAGCCGTACGTCACCGACTTCGGTCTGGCCCGTCGTCTCGACGAGGAGGCCACCGCCCTGACCGGATCGGGGGCCGTCCTGGGGACTCCCAGCTACATGGCTCCCGAGCAGGCGGCCGGGTCGCGGCAGGCGGTTGCTGAAGCGGCTGACATCTACAGCCTTGGGGCGATTCTGTACGAGTTGCTGACCGGACGGCCGCCGTTCCGAGCCAAGACGGTGTTGGAGACCTTGGTGCAGGTCCTGGAGCGCGACCCGATTCCGCCGCGTCGGATTCGGCCCGAGGTTTCGCAAGACCTGGAGCAGATCTGCCTGAAATGCCTGGAGAAGGAGCCGAGGCGGCGTTACGCGACCGCCGAGGAACTGGCCAGGGATCTGGATTGCGTGATCCGGGGTGAGGTCGTTGAGTCTCGAGACCTCGGACCCTGGTTGCGATTGCGACGCTGGAGTCGGCGCGAGCCGAAGCTGGCGTTCGGGCTCCTGGGACTGGCGGCGATCTCTGCCCTGTTCGGGATCGACGCGTGGAGGACGGCCGATCAGACAAGCTCGGAGGTCATGTGGGTGATGCTGATCATGATCGTCTGGGCCGCGGCGAAGCTGATCTTCCAGCGGCTCTCTCGGATCGAGTCGCTTGCCTACCTCGCGCCACCGGCCTGGATCGTGACGGACGTCATCCTGTTCACCACGGTCATCGGGCTGGTTGACGGGGTCTCCAGTTCCCTCGTGATTGGTTATCCCTTGCTGATCGCGCTATCGGGTCTCTGGTCTCGCGTTTCCCTTGTCTGGCTGGCAACCTCGCTGGCGATGGGTGGCTACGGGATTCTGGCGCTGAGCCAATCTTCCTCCCTGGCAACGGAGAATCACTCTCCCGGGATCATCCTGACAGCCTTGATCGTCGTTGGTGTTGCCGTTGCTCACCTGGTCCGTCGCCTGAACGCGTTCATCTTTTTTTACGAGAAGTACGTACCGGACGAGGCCCCCTGAGTCGCCACGGGGATCGGAGGCCTCTGATCCCGAAAGGCCAGGATGACGGCACCGTGGAAAGGTCCCGAGCGAGGAAGGACGCGGAGGCGTTACGGAGAGGGGGTGATGGGGCGACCGTCGAGGAGGGTGTCGAGCTCGGCCGCGAGGGAGTCGAGCACCGCCTCGCCGGTGCCGAGGTGGACGGCCTGGACGGTGCCGTCTCGGGCGATGAGGACGAGGGTTGGAACGGAGGTCACGCCGTAGGCGTCGGTGGCCCGGCCGTCGGGGTCGAGCGGAACGAGGAGGTTGACCTCAAGGGCTTCGAGGGTGCGCTGGATCTCGTCGGGTTGCTCACCGACATTGATGGCGTAGCAGACCACCCCGCGATCTCGGTACGGTTGCAATGCGGTCGCAAGGCGGGGGAGCAGGTCGAGGCAAGGGTTGGCCCAGCTTGCCCAGAAGCAGAGGACGACGACCTCTCGACCGGCGTGGAAGGCCAGGGTGGCCTTGTTTCCATCGAGGCGGTTGAGGTCCAGCTCGGGGGCCGGTCCGCCGATCAGGGTTCCGGCCGTCCCGTTGGCCAGGGCGGAGTAGATATCTTCAACCCGTTTTGCGTTGTCGGGCAATTCCAGGGCAAACGCGTCGTCGGGAATCGGTGCGCCGAGGGTCCAGTTGAAGGTGGCGGTGGTGATGAGCCGATCGACGCGGTTTTCCCCTGTGGGGACGGTCAGGATGCGGACGAGCTTCCGGGGCAAGGGCTCGGAGTCGGGGCCGATCCAGAGTTCTTCCTCGTCGCCTCGCCAGCTCAGGGTGTAGCGATCGAGGGTTTGGCCGTCGACCTGTTCGGTTCCGACGAAGGCGCCGTCGGTTGCGTGCGACTGGACGAGGTCCACGAGATCGGGACGCATAAGGGTATCAATGAGCGATCCGCTAATGCTGATGGCGACGATCGGGTTGCGTTCCAGGGCGGCCGCCGGGTCGTTGAGTTGTTCGGCTTGCGAATAGAGGGCCTTGGCGGTGTAGAGGGTGGTGGCGGTCTGGCCGTCGCCGACGACGATCAGGGAGGGTTCAGGACGGTCGCCGGGGCGGACCTCGATCCGGAAGCGGTCGGGGCGCTGCACCTGAAGGCGGTAGAGGTTGGTGCCGGCTTGGTCGTCGTCGCGGGCCCCTTCGACGTTCCAGTCGAGCCGCACGGTCAGGTCGAACGATTCGAGGCCGTCGAGGAAGGCGACGAGCCGATCGTAGGCGGCGATCATCTTCGGGTCGTTCGCGCCGGGGGCCGGGGCGTCCTCCTGCGACGGGGTTGCAGGCAGCGCCAGGGCCAGGACGAAGGACGGCAAGAGTGAAAGCATGTCAGGAGGATCCTGTCAGCGAAGAGGAACGTTCGATGATCATCAATAGGGAGTCGATCCGGAAAGGGCGGCGCGGGCTTGGTTGATGAGGTCCTGGATCCGAAGGACCCGGGCATTGTTCGGGCCGATCTGGCCTCGACCGACGCGGAGGGTGCGATCGACGAGCCGCTGGGCGATCGCCTCGGCCTCGCGGTGTTGCCGGCCGACCGAGGGGTTCCAGCCGCCGGCCGCAAGCCCTTGCCGGAGTCCGAGCAAGGCGTTGCGTAGCTCCTGGGCGTCTCGGTGGAACTGAGGGCCTTCGGGAATGATGGAGACGTTCGGACGGATGCCGAGCAGATAGGCGTCAACCTCTCGGATCGCCTCGTCGATGAAAGGGACGGCCTGGGCCATCGGGGGAAGGATCCCCCCTCCGCCCCCCCATCCGGGAGGGCCGGGCCAGGGAAGCTGGTCGTAGCCAGGGCGATCGATGATCACCGGCTGATTCGGGTCGATGATGAAATCACCTCCCACTCCGAGCAAGCGGCTCAGATCGTCGATCCCGCGCTGAACGTCGTTCCAGGCTCGGGCGATCCGGACCGGGGGTCGAGCCCCCTGGAGGACCGCGGCGGTGTGACGGGCCTGGTTCTGGATCGGCGCGAGGAGTGGCCCGAGCTGCGAGATGAGGAGTTGCCGGCGGGCGAACTCGTTGACGCGACTGAGGCCCGAAGCCATGCCGTCGAGATCACGAAGGACCCCGTCATAGGGTGGGAATCGGCCGATCTCCTGGTCGATCCGGCTACCGAGCACCTGCACACTGGCCAGGGTCCGCTCGGAAACATCGGCCACGAGTCGCCAGTCGTAGCCCGGAGCCGACGGTGGCGAGACGGGAGGCCGGCCGGGCGTGATGCCGCCGGGAGGCAGAGGGGCTCCGCCGTACTCGCGTCGCAGTTCGGCGACCATCCGGTCCATGCGTCGGGCCGAGGCGTTGGCGCTCGGCGCCGTGCCGGGAGGGCGATTCAGCTCGCGTTGGACCTCGGTCAGGGCGCGTTCCACTCCGTCGAAGGCGCGGAGCCGTCGGCTGTCGTCGGCGTGGCGTTGGAGCAACTCGTTGTAGAAGGATTCAGCAGCGCCTCGGAGCGCATTGCCCCGGATTTCCAGGTTGCGGCCCTGTCGGGTGCCCGCCAGCTCGTATCGGACCTCCTCGACAAACCGATCCGACTCGGCCACAAGTTGTTCGGCCAGCACGGTGGCCGCGCTGCCTCGGCCGAACTGGGCCCGGGCCGTCGGCCCGACCTCCGAACCGAGCGTCAGAAATAGCAGCTGCAGCACGACGACGGTCGAGGATCGGCACATGGAAAACAACCTCTGGATGCTGGTGTCGAACACGCCTCCTGCGACCGGAGCGCCCTCCTTTGGCGCGTGTCTTCTCCGATTGCGTTACTCAAAGAACGGAAGGACATAACGGGCCAGCAAGGCGGGCGGTTGCTTGGGCAGGATGAGCAACAGGCCCAGAGCGATGCAGGTCATCTGGGTGATCACGGCGAGCCAGACAATTCCGAGACTGACGGCTCGGGCCTCTCCCGATCCAGGGCGGCGGCGACGGCGACGGGGAGTGCCAGGACGAAGCAGACTTCGGGCTCGATGAATATAAGCGTTTCCGAGGGCGAAGTGAACCAGGGCACAACAGAGCACACTGAACAGCAGGAAGACGCTTCCGGCATGCTGAGCGACCCCTTCGCCACCGCGAAGGTCCTGAAAGGCGAGCGCGGCAAAGGCCACGAGCGTGGCATTGTCGGACCCTCGGAGGATCTCCTCGTTGCCAAAGAGAAGCAATTCCTGAGTGACCCCTTCCGCCGGAGCCGGAGTCGAAGCCGGAGTGTCTTGATCCTCGGGGGGAGGGGAACTGGTCATGATTCCCTGGGGTTCGACGAAGAAGGAAAAAGAAAAAAAAAGAGGCTCAAAGGAGCATCGGGAACGCCTCGGATCGAGGGGACGTGGCGCTTGCGGCGAGGGGATCGGTTCAAGAGATTTGGAGGTTGATCATCCGAGTCGGATCGGCCATTGAGGATCACCGCCGGGCTGATCCGACCGATGACGCTCTGAGCGATTTTCGAATCCGAGTCCCTCCCCGTCGGACGGTCAGGGCGGCGACGATCAAGACGGTGGCGCGCATGGCCTTCGACCCGGAATCTGCTCCGGGATCGTCGGCGGCGGCGGTCGACGAGGCCGCACTGGCTGCCGAGGCATCCTCCTCGGCGCTGGCCATGCCGACGCTCACGGAGGCGATGGTCGAGTCGGAATCGGCATCGGTGCTCGAGGAGGATTGCTCGGCCGAGACGATTTGCTCGGAGCCAATCGCCGCGTCGCCCTGGGTCTCGGCCTCGGCCGAGGCCACCTCGGACGAGGAGGGAGCGGAGGGAGCCGCAGGGACCGTATTGGTTTCCTCAGCGTTGTTCATCGGAGCGGACGCCTCGGCCACGGGCGGGGCGACCGACCTTGAATTCAGGTCTGGCGCGTCCTGTCCGACCAGGATCGCGATTGGAGCGGCGAGGCCGGGAGGGATTGCCGGGGGGGGACCTCCGGGATCACCTGGAGCCCTTCCCAGCGCGGGGACCTCCGGGTCGATCGAACGGGCCGGAAGCAGGGCCTCGGCCAGGGCCTCGTTGGGCGATTGTGGCTCGAACACGGGCTCCGGGTCGAACCGGAAGCTCGGAAGACGAGGGGGATCGGGGGCGGCCACCGTCACGGGAAGGCCCAGTACGGGCGCCTCTTGCTGATCGTCCGTCAGGGTGACCGTGACCACGAAGGTACCGATGCGATCGTATTGAAACGTCGTGCTCAGCGAGGTTGAACCGGGGGGCAGGACGCTTCGGATCGGGCTGCCGGTTCCCCAGTCGATCTCGACGGTCAAGGGGTCAAGGGGGCCCGGATCGGAGAATTCGGCGGTCAGCTCGATCGGCGATCCCTGGGTGGCGCGATCGGGAATCACGATCTGCCGAAGCCTGGGGGGAGCGTTCCGCACGAGGACCCGAGCGGTTGCCACGGCCTCGTTGCTTCCATCGTTTACCCGAACGGTGATCTCGTACTGACCGTCCTGGAGGTAGCGATGCGACCGATCCGGCAAGCGGCCGGGGCGATCGAGGTCGAAGGTCTCGACGGGCGAGCCGTCTCCCCAGTCCACCTCGACCGACCAGCGATCCTGAGGGCTTGGGTCGTCGAAGGCGCCGAGGGAGAAGCTGACGTCGGTTCCTTCGATGGCGTCCTGATCGGCTGCGATCGTCACGGAGGGGGGAGCGTTGCTCACGACGATGACCTGCTCGGCCTCGTCGAACGCGCCGAGGGGATCTTCGACCCGGACGGTCAGGCGGACGTCTCCGCTTTGAGGGACCGTCAGCCAGGCTTCGCCGGGAACGTCTGACGGTTCGAGCCGGCCATTGCCTTCCAGCGAGAAATCAAAGGTAAGCTGATCGTCCGGATCGGGGTCGGAGGCGACGACGATCACCCGGCTTGGGGTCCCCTCGACGACCGGCGTCTGGACCTGAATCGAGCGGATCCGAGGGGGTTGATTTTGCGGTTCGGGGGGGAGTTCGACATCGATCAGCCCGCTGTCGATGCCCACCGTGAAGTCAAAGAAGTTGTCAAACGGGTCGACGTCGAGAAGCTGAAACGCGGCCACTCCGTTGTCCCGGATCGACTCGTAAATGAGTTGGAGGGTTTCGGGGTCGGTCACGTGAAAGAAGCCGGTGTCCACGAGATCGTTGCGGAAACCGCCGTCAGGGTTCTGGGAAAGGATGGCCGTTCCTGAGGAGTTGGTCTCGACCGTGGTGACCTGATCGAACCGACCGACGGTGATCCCGTTGAGCAGCAGGGTGTTGTCGTCGCGGTCGAAGTCGCCGGGGCCGGTGTCGCCGTCCTCGAGCGTCAGGCGAACGCTCAGCTCGGCAATGGAACCGCCGAGGGCATCGACCACGGCCGAAGAAAACCCGGATCGCACGCCGATGGTGCCCGGATTGCCCCGGAAGTCAGCGGGTTCTCCGGTCGAAAAATTCCCGACGAAGAGGTTGCTCGCCCGGACCTGCGAAACGATCCGACGCCCGTTCTCGCCGATCAGGTCGAGCACAATCCCCCCGACGCGAGACACCGCTTCGGGGAGCAGGCCGCCGCTTGTGGGCGACGTCATGGTGAACGTCGTCAACAAGGCCCGCGGTTCGAGCCGTTGCAGCTCAGGACGAACGCGCAAGCATCGGGAGCGGACACGGGATCGTTGCATCAGGCACACACAAAAGGGGGGCTCAGGGTTCGAAACCAATCACGACCCACGCCAGGGTTTTTCAGGCCACTTGGGACACAGACTCCCTTACATACAGCATTTCATTGTAACCGCCGAATACCCATTCGGCGACCATGTTCGCTCGATCTCCTTCCTTGCACGATGCCACTTCGGGGAAAGCGACGCGAGGACGTGATTGCCCGATCAGGAACGGTTTTTCAACGCATCCTCTTTCAAGCCGTCTGTTAACGGTCTAAAATTGAGTGTGTGTCGGATTCTTCGCGACGGGGAATCACCACGGTTGTGCCATGTCGGCCCTGCTCCGCGACGGTTCGCGGATCGGGGCCGTTTGTGTTTGGATTGGAGATCCGTTGAAGACCTGAATCGCTGCCCCGCTCGCACGACTTCAAGCTGCCGGGGACGCTGGGAGGAGACCGACCTTCGAGCGGCCCGACGGACGAGACGCCACGGAGCGATCGCCATGCGTTCTCATCCTCAAGCGTTCGACCTCGACGACGTGATTCAGCGCGAGCACGCCGAAGTGCTGAACCGTCGGCGAGCCGCCGGTGTGATCCGAGGAGAGGAGACCTCGGAGGATGTCGCCCGGACCCTGGTGGGTCTGTCCTTCTCGGGAGGAGGGATCCGATCGGCCAGTTTCAACCTTGGGCTCTTGCAGGCGCTCTACCGGCACGGATTGATGCGGTCGATCGACCTGCTGTCGAGCGTCTCCGGGGGGTCGTATGTCTCGGCTCGTCTGGTCTCGGAAGTGACCCATCCGGAAACCCGGCTTGACTGGGAAGGCAACGGCACCGATCACCCGGCCTTGCCCGAACCGGAGTCGAGGCCGGAGCCGGACGGTCAGAGGCCGCACGAAGGCACGGCGCATGTGCCGTCGCGTGATTCCGGGATCAAGACGCCGACCGGCCCGGAACCGCGCGCCCGAGGCCGGACCCGCCGGAAACGATCGCAGGAGGACACGCAGGAGCAGGAATCTCCCCGACGGTCGACACATGGGAATCTTTCGTCGAGCACCTTCGCCCTGGCTCCTGACCCGACGGGCCGTCAGTCTCCGGAAGTCCTGGAGATGATTCGAGGCGGTCGCTACCTGCGTCACGAAACGCTGGCGGGTTTGAACCGCTGGCTGATCGGGATTGTCTTGATTGGCGTGGTGACGTTCAGCGGAGTGCTCTGCCTGGCCTCGCTGTCGGCGTTTTTGTTCCGATTGCTCGATGACTACCTACTGGTCGATTGGCTGTATGTGCTGGGCTTCCCGAGCGACGTGCATCGCGCCTTGTTTCCGGCCTGCGTGGTGTTCGTTGGCTGGCTGTTCGTCTGGGCCATCGGCTACTGGCGTCGAGGGGAGCGAGTGACCGGGCTCTCGGCCCGTCCGCTGCTGGTGCTGACGATCGTGTCGTTTTTGCTGGCGATTTCGGCCCTGCTCGGAACCGGCGATATCGACATCAACTACCTGCGGAACCTGTTCGGCATCCAGCCTCCGGACCAGGAGATCAACCGGATGCAAGGCTGGCTCCAGTACCTCTTGCCGGCCTTGCTGGTGATCTTGCTGTTGCCCTACCTCCGCCCTCGGGAGCTGATCCGTAGCGGCACGCATCCTCGGAACCTGGCCGAGAGCTGGATCTTCGCCATCGCCAGCCGGGCGCTTCTGTACGGCATCCCGTTGCTGATCTTCGCCTTCATGGCGCGCGAGAACCTGTCAAAGTTCAACGAATCGCGGCTCAATCGCGCCGCCTACCTGCACGGCATCCGGCTTCCGGCGCAGTCGGACCTGATCTGGATGGACTTCAAGGACTGGCGGAGCGCCTGGCGATCGCTTGAGGCCGAGGCCAAGGCCGCCGAAGCCCGAGAGGCTGCCGAGGGACCACATCCGATCGACTCGCGACGGCAGTTGAGCAAGCGGCTCTGGCAGACGGCCAACACCCCCATCACGCGGGACGAGCTTCAGACGCTGCTCGGGCCTCACCTCGCGGTGATCGATCGGGACCGTCGGGCGGGGAAACTCGCCTGGCCATCGACCCTTTTGGAACTGGCCGTGCACTGCGAGGAAGAGAACGCCCGCCTGGTGCGCTCGCTCTCGTTCCCGAAACGCTGGCTCTTGCTCGTCGGCCTGGGGGTCGAGTCGCGCAACGCCCTGACTGATCATCATCACTATCGGGTCGCCTCGCGATTGCTGGGAGAGGAGGTCTGCCGCCTCCTGAACCAGAAGGTTCTTCGAGAGCCGGCCCTTTATGAGGATGCTCCGTCCTTGAAGGTGATCACCGTGCGCGACCCGGAGCGCGCCTCGGAACTGGAACTGCTGATCGCGTCGTCCTCTCCGGCGGCCACGACCCTGACTACCCCGTTCGCCCTGACGCTGGAAACCCTTCGAGACGAAGGGGCAGACCTGGAAGCGATGGCTCAGGCCGAGAACCTGGAAGACGGCTACAAGAACTGGATCGCGTTTCGAGCCCAGCTCATCAAGGTCTTGACCCGCGATCCGAACCAGGGGTTTTCGGGGAGGAAGACTCGGGAAACCGCCTTGAACGCCCTGCTCGAATCTGAAGACGCGCAGAACGTCCGTCGCAGGGAAGGAGTCGAGACCGGTGGAGGAGTCGGGGTCGGAGTCGGGGCCAGGGCCTCGGGAGACTCGGATGATGTGACGGCGAGGATGAACGCCACGATCGCTCAGCTTCCGCCAGGCCTTCGAACCCTCGACGCCGAGCTGACCTCCTTGAACCGAGGGTTGCTCCAGACCGTTTACCCTGACCTCTTGAAGCCTCGGGACACGATCTTCGCCTACAACGTGCAGCCGGCCGACCAGCGCATGAGGCTCTCGTGGTTTGCCTGGGCGCTGGGGCTCTTTCTCGTCTCGGCGTTGCTGGTGAACCTCAACGCCACCTCGATGCACGGCTACTACCGCGATGAGCTGGCGTCGATGTGGATTCGGGAGCACCCGGGAGAAGGCTCGACGATCCCGCTTGTCCGGATCGAATCGACGAACAAAGGGGCCCCCTACCCGATCTTCGGCGCGACGATCAGCCAGCTTCGGAGCGATCAGACGCGCGCGAAGTCTCCCGAGGACACCTTCATCTTCTCTCCCCGCTTCTGCGGATCGCTCCGCACGGGGTTCGCCGCGACCGAGGACTTCCAGGCAGGACGATTTGACCTGGCCAACGCCATGGCCATTTCGGGGGCGGCGCTGAGCCCGTCGTACCCGAACAACCCGCTGGTCGCCGTCTTGCTGCTCTTGACCAACATGAGGCTCGGCCAGTGGGTGCCGAATCCCGGCTACCGAGGCTTGCCGCTGCCGCTTCATACGCTCTCGGAGCGTCTACCGGCCTCTCCCCTGCGGTTGCTGATGGACCGATTCTCGAAACCCGACCAGCGCTATCACTGCTTCGTGGCCGATGGCGGTTACGTCGAGAACCTCGGGCTGGAACAGTTGCTCTTGCGACGATGCCGCCTGATCATCGCCTCGGATGTGTCGAGCGACCCGTTCTGCCTGTTCAGCCAGTTCATGGAGGTCGTCCGGCGGGTCCGGACGGAGCACGGGATCGTGATCCGAGGGCTCGACGACGATCCGTTGACCCCCGATCCCGAAGGGCTGCGCTGCATCGTCCCCGACCGATCGGTCCAGCTTGCCGGTTCGGAGGAGACCACCCGGCACTACGCCCATGCCCATTTCGCGGTGGCCGAGATTCACTACCCGCCGGGCCAGGCATCGGGCGATTCCGAGCCGATGACCGGCTGGCTGATTCTGGTCAAGCCGTCGTTCACCCTGGATGAAGGGACCGAGCTGCTCAGCTTCTGGGCCGAGCATCCCGAGTTCCCGAACGATCCGACGACCGACCAGTTCTACGCCGCCGACAAGTTTGAAGCGTACCGGCTGCTCGGCTTCCACATCGGCGAGCGGCTCGCGCAGGCTCTCGACGGCGACCCGTTCGAGCTTCCGGACGGGTCTCAGGCGATGTTCCGGGCGATCCGGGCCGAGTTGCTCGGCCACTGGTCCGACCCGAATCCGAGGCCGCACCCCGACCAACCGCCACCGCGGTCCCGTCGTCGAGCGGCGTCTCACAAACCGACCAACGGCGCGCACGGGGCGGACCTCGACGAAGCGTCTGAGCCCTCCTCGACCCGATCGCACCGATCCTCGCCCTCGCACCACCCGGCCCGCTGACCGGACGGCGCCGGGACCCCGAAGGGAACCGGGTTCCCGGCGGACGATTGTCGATCATCGCGGGAGAAACTGCACGGCGTCGAGAATGACGTGGCCGTTGGTCCCCTCGTTGCGGACCTCGACACGCGATTCACCGTCGAATCGGAAGGTGCCGAGTGATTGGAACGGGCCGGGGCCGGCCGGTGATTGCCGCTGGTTGACCGTCAAGGCCGTCTGACCTTCGGCGTGGTGAATGAGGATCGGAACATTGGTTGCTCGGTTCGAGGAGGGGGCGTAGGCGATCCGGACCTCGTACGATCCTGGTTCGAGTGCGGCGTGATAGGTTGCGGCCTTGGTTCCCTTCCCCTCGTGGTGATCGTGCCGGTAGCCGAGATCGACGAACGGCCTAAGCGCCGAGCTGATCCCCCAGTTGCCGACCAGTTCCGCCTCCTCGTCGTCGATGACAATGCCGTCAAGCTCGGACGACTGGAACGAGACGTTTGGGCGGTTCGAGGTGGAATCGGGCAGGTCGAGCACCTGGCCGTCCTGGAGCAGGCGGTCGCGGAGGGCGTCGGCCGGGATCTCCTGGACGGAGGTATCATGGTCGATCGCCAGAACCGCCCCAGTGGCGGCTGACTGGCCGAGGATCATGAAGACCGGCTCCATCCGAATCGACCCGTAGGCAATGTGCGACGAGGAGAGGCAGACCGGCACGACGAGGTTGGCGCACTCCTCCTCTTTCGGCACGAGGGCCCGGTAGCTGATCTGATACGGGCCGCCGGGGCTGATCTGGATGTCCCCCTCGTTTCGGGCGTGGCCGTTTTCATCCACATAACGTTGAACGTTATGACTGTCCATGTTGTACGAACCCATGCCGACGGAGTCGGGCGTGGCGTCGATCCCTCGGAGGTGGCGCTCGGTCATGACGAAGTCGGAGACCATCCGGCGGGCTTCCCGCACATAGATTTGATGCGGCCAGTGGTCGTTGTCGGTGAACTCATCGCGGGAGAGGCCGTAGCTGGTGGCCTTCGAGCGGATGTCGTCGGGGATATCGGGATCGTTGGCGAGGAAGTACATCAGGCCCTTTTGATACTGCTCGTGCTCGGCGATGATCTCGCGACGGCGTTCGTACGAGGCCTCGGGGTAGTCGTAGTTCATGCCGATGTTGTCGGTCGAGAAGGCGCCGTGGTTGTTGGTGTCGGTCTTGCGGTTGGGAATGGGGTCGAACTTGTTGAAGACCCCCTTGAAACCGCTCTGAAGGTAGCGGCGGAGCAGCTCGTACTGATTCGGGTCGTAGCCTTCGGGCTTCGCAAAGGGGACGCGGTTCTCGGGGTGATCGGTCAGGCACATCCGGAAGCAGTAGGCCTGAAGCCGGTGGTCGGCTTCGCCGTCGAGGCCGGGGTCTTCGTCGTGGATGAGAGGGAGCAATCCGCTGGAGGGGTCGCCGGGAGTGACGTAGGGATCGACCGGGAAATCGAACTGGTGGCTGACGGCGCGTTTCTTCTGGACGCCGTTGAGGGTTTCGCCGTACTGGGCGTTCGACTCGCGGCCAACGGTGTACGAGACGCCGGCGGCGGCCATCAGGTCGCCTTCATAGGTCGCGTCGATGAACATGGAGCCGCGGAAGGTCTGGCCGTCGAGGGTGGTGATGCGGACGATCCGGTTGCCGTTTTTCTCGACACCAGCGTTCCGGTCGAGCCAGGCGTCTCGGACGACCGGGATGTCGTGATCGGCGACGAGATCCTCGAACACGGCTTCGGCGATGTGGGGCTCGAAGATCCACATGGTCCGATTCTCGCCGTCGATGGCGGGGGTGCCCTGCCCTTTGTTGCCGTAGTCGTCGCGCGACTGCCATCGCCAGGCGTCGGGCTCCTGATACTTCTGCCAGACGCGGTGGTAGAACTCTCGGGAGATGCCGCCGATGCCGTCCTTGCGGCCGCTGTCGGTCCAGCCGAGGCCGCCGCTGGAGAGGCCGCCGAGGTGGACATCGGGCGAGACGACCACGACGGACTTGCCCATGCGGTCGGCCTGCACCGCCGCGGCAATGCCCGCCGATGTGCCGCCGTAAACGACCACGTCGAACGTTTGCCCGTCATCGACGGTCGGCGCGGGAACACGAGGAGCGCCCAGGACGGCAATGATGATCGCGAACAGCATGTCAATCACCGAAACGGTTGAACACGACAGAACCGGAGACTCCCGCACAGGAAGCCCAAGGCCCTCGGGAACTCGGCCGGACAGGTTCCCATTGAAGCATCGACGAGGAGTTCGGGCCACCCTCTGTCGATTCTCCGACGCAACTTGCCAGACGTGACCTAAGCTTGTCTTGAGGGACGGCCACCATCCGCGTTCCGAGTTGCGAGATCAACGCGTGTCCGAGAGGCCCTCGATTCTTCCAGAGGATGGGAAAGGCCGACCGATGAAGTCATTGCTGGGCCTCTTTGATTTCTCCTCGAAACCGGATCGGGTGAGCAAACCGACCGGACCGAACCGCCGGCAATCGATCCGATACGGAGCGGACGCCGAGATCGCGATCGGCTGGTGGGAAGGAGACGACTTTCAGCGGGTTGTGGGGGCCTTGCTCGACATCTCCCAGGGCGGGGCGGCGGTCGTCGTGTCCGGCCAGCACGTTCCCCCCGAAGGAACCGCCCACATGCTCCTCGCTGAAGACGGCGGAGCCGACTGGCTCGACGTCATCATCCTCTCGATTCGCCGCGAGCCGGCCGGGCCGGTGATTCTGCACCTCCAGTTCGTCGGCGACGGCTCCTATGCCTTCTTCCGATCGGCCTTGCCCGGAACCGACCTCGGCGGCCGCGGCATTGCCTACGAGTCTGGCGAATACGACCCAAGGGACTGGCGATAAGCCCTGGCACGGCCTTCAACTTCTCAGCCTGGGGGCTCCGCCTCAAGACCGATCTTGCACATCCTGATCAAGTTGAGCTAGATTAACCCACCCGTTCGCTGCTCCTCGATCTTCTCTCGGGCCGGGAACACTCACGCATGTGCGTCTGGTTGATGGTGGTGCTGCTGGTCTTTGGCGCCGGAACCGCCGCGACGGCCCAACCGCCCGACGCCCCGGCGGGCAAGCCCGGGGAGGTTGAGCAGGAGCTGATGCCGATCGACGCGGCTCCGGGAGCCGCTGCCCCCGATGCCAACCGCGCGGCCGAGCCGCCGAAGCTCGGCTTCGGGGCCTGGTTCACGCTCGGACTGACGGCGGTGGTCTTGCTGACGCTGGTCCGAGATTGGGCGCCGCCGGACGTCGTCTTTCTGGGGGCGGCGGTGTTGCTGGCTCTGTTCGGGGTGTTGGACCCGAGCGAGGCGTTCAGTGGGTTTTCGAATCCGGGGGTGTTGACGGTCGCCGGGATGTTTGTGGTGGCGGCCGGCCTGCGCGAGACGGGGGTGCTCGACATCATCGGCGATCGCTTGCTCGGCCGGGTTGGCACGCCCGAGGGGGCCCGGGCGAAGCTGGCGGCCCTGGTTGTGCCGAGTTCAGCGGTGATCAACAACACGCCGATCGTGGCGATGCTCTTACCAGTGGTGGTTGACTGGTGCCGGAGGCAGCGGGTGGCTCCGTCGTCGGTCCTGATGCACCTGTCGTTCCTCTCGATCCTCGGCGGCTGCTGCACGCTGATCGGGACGAGCACGAACCTGGTGGTGCACGGTCTCTTGCTGAAGCAGAACGACCCGAGCCTGCCGGGCCTCGGGTTTCTGGAACTCGGCTGGGCAGGCTTTCCGTGCGCAATGGTCGGGGTGGCGTACCTGCTGTTCATCGCTCCTCGGCTGACACCCAAGCGCAAGGACGTGTTGCAGCAGCTCAGCGAGGCAAGACGCGAGTACCTTTCGGAACTGATGGTCTCCCCTGGCTGCAAGCTGGTGGGCAAGACGGTCGAGGAGGCCGGCTTGCGGCACCTGCCGGGGCTCTTCCTCATTGAGATCGACCGCGATGGCGAGGCGATCGGCCCGGTCGAGCCCGATGTGGAGCTGCACGCCGGCGACCGCCTGATCTTCACCGGAGACGTCTCGACCATCGCCGAGCTGGAGAAGGTCCCCGGCCTGATGCCCGCCGCGCAGCCCGAGTACGAGATCGCCGCCGGGTCCGGTGTCGATCGACCCGGCCACCGGCTCTGCGAGGCGGTGCTGAGCTCGGCCTCTCCGCTGGTGAACCGGAGTGTTCGGGAGGCCGGCTTCCGGGGGATGTACGACGCGGCGGTTGTTGCCGTCCACCGCAACGGCGAACGCCTGGCGGGCAAGGTCGGCGATATCGTCTTGCGGCCCGGCGACACCTTGCTCCTTCAGGTCGGCCCCGACTTCAGCCGGGCCTTCCGCGATCACCGGGACTTTTATCTCATCTCCGAGGTTGAAGGCTCGACCAGCCCCCGGCACCTTCGCGCCCCGGTCGCGGCCATCCTGACCGGCCTGATGGTGTTGGCGATCGCCTCGAACCTCGTCGAGCCGGCCGTCGCCGCCCTGCTCGCCGGCGGCCTGATGGTCGCCACCCGATGCCTCGGGAGGCCCGACGCCCTCCGCTCGGTCGAGTGGCCCGTCCTGCTGGCGATCGCCTCCTCCCTCGGCCTGGCCGAGGCCATGGACAAGACCGGCGCCGCCGCCGCCGGGGCCGATCTGTTGGTGGCCGCCACCCGATCCCTCGGCCCGATCGCCGCCCTGGCGGCGCTTTATCTCGGCACAATGCTGCTCAATGAGCTGGTCACCAACAACGCCGCCGCCGCCCTCGCCTTCCCCCTGGCTTTGGAAACCGCCCGGACCCTCGGCGCCGAGTCCCGGCCGTTCATCATCGCCATCACCCTGGCCGCCTCGTTCGCGTTTGCCTCGCCGATCGGCTACCAGACCCACATGATGGTGTACGGCCCCGGCGGCTACCGCTACGGCGACTTCCTCCGCGTGGGCCTGCCGTTGAACCTGTTGCTCTGGGTGACGGCGATCATCATCGTCCCCATCATCTGGCCGCTCTGAGTGGGGATCGGCCGCTGGTTCCCCTTCAAGGCTCCCTCCGGGTTGAGCCTGGCTGGAATCGATCGAAGATGAGCCTCGGCGGGGTTTCGTAAGCTACGATTCGGGCGGACCTCAGCAATCGAGCGCCTGAAGAAGTGCCGTACCCGAAGTCGAGGCGAATCGGGGAATTGGTGAAGGCTGCCTCTGTTGTTCAGGCCGAATGTCTGAGACGATGTTCCCACCCACCACTCGATGCTTGGCTCATGAACGCGTTCTGATCACAATACACGATCAACCTTCAGAGTTTCCATCCTGATTCTTGACAAGGGATCTCACGACGATGTCCAGGCCTTCCCGATCACGATCCATCGGCCGCCATCGCCCGAAGCACATCGAGCGAACCCGCCTGCAGCTCGAACCGCTCGAGTCCCGAACCATGCTTTCGGCCGATCTGCCGATGCCGGTGGTCGTATCGGGAGCAGCGGGAGCCGAGGTCCTGGCCCTGGAGATTGCGTCCCCCTCCGCCTCGGCGCACGAGCGATTCGTGAACCGGATCGCCACGGCCCTGGTCGATCAGCCGCTGGCCGATGCCGTGCAGGACCGGCTGGTCGGCTGGCTCGATCGGGGCATGTCCCGGGAGCGAGCGGCGGCGATGGTCTTGCAGTCAGTACCGGCTCGCCGAGTGGAAATTCTCAACACGTATGAGAAACTTCTCCACCGTGAACCAACCGCCGGCGAGTTTCAGTTCCACCTGAGCGAGACGGCCAGGGGTGCCGACCAGCTCGCCGTGATCTGGCGGGTGATCGGCTCGGCCGAATATTACCGGAACCGCGGAGGAGGCACGCACGAGGGGTACCTGAACGCAATGGCCGACGACCTCTGGCAGCGGAGCCCGACCGAGGCCGAGACCGCCCGATGGGTCGGTGCGCTTGACCGGGGGGTCCCTCGCTCGCTCGTCGTGGCCGACCTGCTGCGGAGCCCCTCGTACCGGGAGGTGACCGCCGCCCGGATCGCCTCGATCGCCACGCCCGGCCGCGTGGACGAGCAACTCGCCGCCCGTGTTTCGACCGCCTGGCAAGGGCCCCGGGCCTTGACCCGGGCCAAGGCCCTGATGCTTGGGTCCGCCCCCTACCTGGACTCGATCCTCGCCGCTCCGTCCCTCCCGCCAGTCTCCTCATTGCCCGAGTCCGAACTCGCCTCCCTGCCGCCGGTCGGTTATCCGTTTACCCCTAAGTTCAGCCTGTTGACGAACTGGAACCCGATTGCTCCAGGGGGCGTCGACCTGTTCTCGCTCGCCTCCTTCGGAGCCTCGCCGGACGGAAACTACTGGGTCGGCACCATCGCGTCGGGCCTGTTCGCATACGATCCGGTGACGATGATCTCGACCAGCGTCTGGAGCGGCGCAGCCAACTCGATCGCGCCCATCTCGAACACCGAGGCCTGGCTGATCGGTTCGGATCAGTGGCAGGAAGGGCCGCTGTTCATCGCCTCGATCACCAGCTCGGGCACGCTCTCGACCGTCGCCGACCTGCCGGGGGGCGACTCGCCGTCTCAGATCGGCGCCTCGGCCGATGGCATCGTTTGGGTCCTGGGAGGTTCGGGGACGGTCTACTCGTATCAAGAGGCGTCCGACTCGTGGTCGGTCATTCCCAATAACGGATTCTCGATCACGCAACTCGGAATCGGTTCGGCATCGAACATCTGGGCGATCGGCAGCGATGCTCAAGGAAGCGCGGTCTTGCTCTCGTGGTCGTCGGGTGGGGGCTGGGCTGTTGATTCCGAGTTCAGCGGCACCACTCCCACCGAGGTGTCGGCGGCGGCCGACGGCTCGGTCTGGGTCGTGGCCGATTCCGTACTCTTCCTTCGTCCTCCGGGAGGATCGTGGGCTGCCGTCACGAAGCAGACCCCGCCGGGCATGTTCTTCGGCCTGGCGGCCAACGACCGAAACCGCGTGCTGGCCTCCCTCGACTCGGCGCAAGTGCTTCAGGTCCTCTCTTTTGGCCTGCTCGACCGGCCGGCCACCCCGTTTCCCGAGGTGACCGATCAGTGGGACGCCGGCTACGCCGCCATCAACGCCGGCCTCGGTATCGTCGCGCCGGGCGGTGTCCGGGCGCTTTACAACGACGCAATCGCCACACTGAGCGGTTATCTCAACAAGATTGAGTCCACCTTGCCCGGTCAGGAGATCCCGCGACCGCCCGATGTGTCCCCGACCAACTGGGATGCCATCAAGAGCCAGCTCATCAATGAACTGAACGACGTGATGGGCGTCAACAACCTGTACACGCAGCTCACGACCCTCAATTCGGACATCGGCACGGTCACGAACGACCGGCTTGTCGCCGCCGGAACCCTCGTCGCTCTGACCCAGAGCGAGCAGCAGAACGACACCGCCTCGCTCGCGATTGTCGGCGTGTTCGAGGCTGCCCTTGCGGCCATGGCAGCAGCTTTCAGTGGCGGAGCGGCCATTGGCGCCGCGGCCATCGCCTCGGGGATCGACAACCTCATCGGCGACCTGACCAACCAGCCGAACCCCGGCCCCGATACGAAGCTCGAAGAAACGTATGCGGCGCTCTTGACCACCCTCGGAAACCTCTTCACGGACAATGTGAAAACCTTCGCTCAGCAGCAAACGACCATCGTCGGGGATTACGGGATGCTCTCGACCCTCGGTACGGCCATCTCCTCCGGGCTCTGGGACTGGGAAGACGTCACCACCAGCGCGATCGAGCAGGCCACGTCCAACAGCTACGACCTGTTCTTCTATCAGTCGCTGATGCCAGTTAAGTGGCAGATTGTGTACATGGAAGATTACATTTGTGATCTCTATGTCTGCAATCAACTCAAACCGCCGACCTACGATCTCTACGAGGTTGTTCTCCAGCAAAGCAACACGTCGCTCCTGGCCGACGTCTGGTTTGTCAACCAGATCGGTGCGTCGACCAACCCCTTCGACAATCCCGGCCCGTACCCGACCGAGGAGCTGCTGACGGCCATCTGGAACCTTGGCGTCTCGCAGAGCGACTTCTACAACGCCCAGAACGGCTGGGATCTGAAGATCGTCAATGCAACCTGATCCTTCCCGAGGAGCACTCGGGGCGCCCTGCAGGGGCACCCCCGCCTCCCGGAGCATCACCTCAGGTGATCACGACGCAACAACGAACTCTCTCGGTCCCGCCCTCGCCCTGGCCCTCGCCCCCATTGGTGCAACGAACTGAGGCCGATTCCAGGCGTCAGGTTATCGGCCCCGATCGAACGCGATCCAGCCCGAGCCGGACCAGGAGTAACCGACCAGGAAGGGGGCTTCGAGCAGAAACGGATCGGAAATCGCCGTCATCACGAAGCTCCCATCAACCACCCGCTCGAAGCGGCCCGTACTCCCCGAGGCAGGGGTGAACTCGGCGACCCAGACGGTGATGAACCGACCGTTTCCGACGAAGATCAGCTCGACCTGACCCTCGTAGTCGAAGCAGAGCACGTCGCCATTGGCCGCGGTGAAGGCCACGGGCTTGGCGCTGGAGAAGGCGCCGGTCGTCGGTCCGGTAAACGCATCAAGCCGGACGAGGCCCTCGGCCTGGTAGCGTCCCAGGTGTGTGGCCGTGCCAATCGCGTCGTGCGGCGAGGCCTGCCCCGGCACCAGGGGGATGAACTCCGCAACCCCTGCTCCCGTCACCTTGAAGGGAACAACCTGTGCTCGTGCCGGCGCCGCCCCGAGCGCAAGGAGCATCGCGAGGAACCCCATCAGAGATACCGTTGGGATGCCGTTTCGAACCATCGCTTGCATTTTCAAACACTCCTGAGTCCG